>NZ_JAVKGT010000010.1:0-84959 GCF_031432335.1 Nesterenkonia flava
CGGAACACCGCTTACAACTACGCAGACCACCGCTTCCAACTCCGGCTATCCGCCAGCCCCGGGCTTTGCCCTCTTCTTCGATGAAGCGGTCGATTCGCGCTACCTGAGACAGGGACCCGACTCGGCGTGGTAACTCTGCTGCATCGGCACCGTAGATTCGGTGCGGCAGTTCCCATTCGAGGCTCATGCTGTCCCCAAGGGCAGGGTGAGCCGGTCGCGCTCCAGCTCTCGATTCCCCGGGCCGAAGTGCTTCAGAATGACAAGGTCTTCCGTGGGGTGTGTATTGCGAATGGTCACTCCGGCGGAGGCGGCGGGAGCTGTCACGAAATACTCATCACAGGTCAGCTGGCCGTAGCGGACCATCGTGGCCGACATCAGTGGCTGGCCATCGATTTCCCCGGTACCTCCCACGCAGATGAGACCGTAGGCATCGGTTTCTTCGACCGCGACAGACGAGCCGGGCTGTACCGTGAGCTCTTTTGCGCTGAAGCTTGGCGAACGGTAAGTGATCCACTTCTCTGTCCAGCCCTGGCCCTGCGAGGAGGCTGTAGTTTCCACTGGGGGAGTGAAGCGGTTGCTGTAGAAGTGGTTATCCACGTTGCGGTCCCAGTCCACGAGATCGACAACGAAGTCCAAGTTCCCGTGGTGCTCCTCGGGGACGTCCTTCCACAGCAGCTCATCCGGGACCTCCCGATGATTGGACCAGGATTCCGTCATGGCGAAGACGTCGCAGGCTGCCTGCGGCTCATAAGTACAGACACTGGCCGGAGCATGGAGGATGCCGGCGGGTACGTCCCATCCGGTCCCGAGAGTGATCCGGTAAGCACGGGACAGCGCGGTGATGTTGTTATCGCCACCGGTGAGGAACTGCTCCAGCTTGTCCACTACATCCTGACGGGTGGTCTCGGGATGGAGGCCGAAGAAGGTGTAGCCGAACTCCCCCAGATGGTTGTTCATTTGCGGCGGGAAGTAGTACGCCTCGGGTTTCCCTGGCTTGCCCACCAGCGCTGCGTGCTCGTCGCGGTGGTGAATGTGGAAAGGCAAAGGCGCCTGGTTGTCGAAGAACTTCGAATACATGGGCCACCCCTGATGGGTATCCCAGAGCGTTCCTAGGGCCTGGTCTTGGAAGTGGGCAATGAACTCGTCGAAGGGGATCACGCCGCCCTCGGGGTCCACCACCAGGCTCAGGCCCTCGAAGGGGTCCGTTCTTGGACCGTTCTCCGCGCGGATTGCGGACGCGAGCCACCGCTCATCGATTCCGCCGCGGTCCTTGCCCAGGGGGTAATAGTCATTCGGGTGCAGGCGGATGCGCTTGCCCGGTGTGCAGAACGCCCGAGGCACCCAGGCGGGAGCTAGGCGCAGGACTCCGTTGCCCGAAGTCATTGCTCGTTCCATAGCCTCCTGGGAGGAGGTGACGCCTTCGTAAGGACCAGCTTTGCTCATGTGGCACTTCCTAGTTTTCGGGGGCCAAGAACTTGGCCCTTCGGGACTATGGTTCATTGAACCACGGCATGCTGTGACGGTAGTCACAAGAAGAGGAGGCTGTCAAGCCTGCAAAACAGGGGATTCTGCTCGGAGAGGGTCGGGTAGACGGTGAGAACGCTTCACTGAATCGATCTGTCCGGACCGGGGCTCCTCCTCGGGTAGCATTCCGAGGCATGGCCATTTCCTCGTCGCTCGACGCTGAGTCGAGGCGTTCCCGCCTTCTAGAAATCCTCGGTGCCGAGGGGCGGATTACGATCAGCGACGCCGCTGAAACCCTGGGGGTTTCCGAGATGACCCTGCGTCGGGATCTAGGGGATCTGGAGAGTCTCGGTCAGGTGCGACGGGTGCGTGGCGGTGCGGTTGCGCCATTGCAGCCCCAAAGCTTTTCTGAGCGCAGCAGCAAGCAGGCCGCGGCGAAGCGACTCATCGCGCAGAAAGCCCAGCGTCTGGTTCCCCGCGAAGGCGTCTGCGCTTTCGATGCTTCATCCACTATCGGGGTGCTGCTTTCTGGGCTGAGTGACGCGGCCGACTTGACGGTCGTAACGAACTCCGCGGAGAACTTTCGCGCGGCCGAAGATCGGCCGGGCGTGACGCCGGTCCTCGTGGGCGGCCACCGTGAGCGCCGGACCGACAGCTTTGTGGGGCCCCATGCTTCTTTGACGGCGGCAAGTCTCCACTACTCCGCCTTCATGACGTCGGCGGCTGCCCTGGACGCGGAATGGGGCAGCTCGGAGGCCACGGCGGGGGAGGCTGCGCTCAAGCGGGTTTTTCACGAGCACGCTGACATTACGGTGCTGCTCGTGGACTCCTCGAAGTTGAACTCTCGAGCGGTCGCCCGGGCGCTTGGTCTGGAGGAGGTGGATGTCCTGGTCACCGAACTTGACCCTTCGCATCCCAGGTTGGACGCGTATCGGCCTGTCGTGGAGCTCCTCTAGTCCGACTGCAAGGCGGGCACTCTTTCGGTCGTGACCCGGCTCCCCCTAGTGTGAGCCTGGGCACTTTTCATGATTGTCCTGCGAACCCATGCGTGATATTTTTTGTTCGATTGCTCAATATCGAACATCATCTTCGGGAGCCCCCATGACCAACCCAGCAGTTGAAGCACTCATCGCCCGGTCCAACCGTCTCGGTTCGGACCCCAAGAACACCAACTACGCCGGCGGCAACACCTCCGCCAAGGGCACTGACCGTGACCCCGTGACCGGTGAGGACGTTGAGCTCCTCTGGGTCAAGGGCTCCGGCGGAGACCTCGGCACCCTGAAGGAGACGGGCCTGGCCACCCTGCGCCTGGACCGCATGCGGGCTATGGCCAACACCTACCCCGGCGTGGAGCGCGAGGACGAGATGGTCGCCGCCTTCGACTACACCCTCCACGGCAAGGGCGGGGCCGCTCCCTCCATCGACACCGCCATGCACGGCCTGGTCGACGCGGCTCACGTGGACCACCTCCACCCCGACTCCGGCATCGCGATCGCGACCGCCGCGGACGGTCCCGAGCTCACCGAGAAGATCTTCGGCGACAAGGTCGTGTGGGTCCCGTGGCGCCGCCCCGGCTTCCAGCTCGGTCTCGACATCGCCGAGATCAAGCGTGCCAACCCCCAGGCAGTCGGCTGCATCCTCGGCGGACACGGCATCACCGCCTGGGGTGACACCTCTGAGGAGTCCGAGCAGAACTCCCTGTGGATCATCGATACGGCCGCCAAGTACATCGAAGAGAACTCCAAGCCCCAGCCCTTCGGCGCGCCCCTGGACGGCTATGGGCCTCTGGAGGAGGCTGAGCGCCGGGCCAAGGCTGCCGCGCTGATGCCCACCATCCGCTCCATCGCCAGCGCAGACCGTCCGCAGGTGGGTCACTTCACCGACGACGACGTCGTCCTGGACTTCCTCGCCCACGCGGAGCACCCCCGCCTGGCTGAGCTGGGCACCAGCTGCCCCGACCACTTCCTGCGCACCAAGGTCAAGCCCCTGGTGCTCGACCTCCCCGCGGATGCCTCCATCGAAGACTCGGTGAACCGCCTGCGGGAGCTCCACGAGGCCTACCGCACCGATTACCAGGCCTACTACGACCGTCACGCTGAGGCCGACAGCCCCGCCATTCGCGGCGCCGACCCGGCTATTGTGCTGGTGCCCGGTGTGGGCATGTTCAGCTTCGGCAAGGACAAGCAGACCGCACGGGTGGCCGGAGAGTTCTACATCAACGCCATCAACGTGATGCGCGGCGCTGAGGGACTCTCGACCTACGCCCCCATCGATGAGCGTGAGAAGTTCCGCATCGAGTACTGGGCCCTGGAGGAGGCCAAGCTCCAGCGCATGCCTAAGCCCAAGGAGCTCGCCACCCGAATCGCCCTGGTCACCGGCGCCGCCTCCGGCATCGGCAAAGCCATCGCCAAGCGTCTGGCCGCTGAAGGCGCCGTCGTCGCCATCGCGGATCTGAACCTGGAGAAGGCCCAGGAGACGGCCGCGGAGATCGGCGGACCCGATAAGGCGATCGGCGTCGCCGTCGACGTCTCCAGCGAGGAGGCGGTCCAGCAGGCCGTCAATGAGACCCTGCTGGCCTTCGGCGGACTCGACATCGTGGTCAACAACGCCGGACTGTCCCTGTCCAAGTCTCTGCTGGAGACCACAGAGAAGGACTGGGACCTGCAGCACAACGTCATGGCCAAGGGCTCGTTCCTGGTGTCCAAGACCGCCGCCAAGGTCCTCATCGAACAGGGTCTCGGCGGAGACATCATCTACATCTCCTCGAAGAACTCGGTCTTCGCCGGGCCCAACAACATCGCTTACTCCGCTACCAAGGCAGACCAGGCTCACCAGGTGCGTCTGCTGGCCGCTGAGCTGGGCGAGCACCAGGTCCGCGTCAATGGCATCAACCCCGACGGCGTGGTGCAGGGTTCGGGCATCTTCGCCTCGGGCTGGGGCGCCAACCGTGCCAAGACCTATGGCATCGAGGAGAAGGACCTGGGCAAGTTCTACGCCCAGCGCACCATCCTTAAGCGAGAGGTGCTGCCGGAGAACGTCGCCAACGCGGCGTTCGCCCTGCTCTCCTCTGACATGTCCCACACCACCGGCTTGCACGTGCCGGTCGACGCCGGTGTGGCCGCAGCGTTCCTGCGGTAGCGCCACACCTACACCGCATACAGCACGCTGACCAGGAGCAACATGGCAGACACCACCCTGCACGCGGCCGTGGACCTCGGCGCCTCCTCCGGGCGCGTCGTCCTCGGCCGCATCGGGCCCGATACTCTCGAATTCCGCGAGGCCGCGCGCTTCCCCAATGGGGTGATCAACCTCCCCGACGGGCTGCACTGGAACCTCGTGGGACTCTACGAGCACGCACTGAACGGGCTCGCAGCAGCAGTGCGCCAGGCCAAGCCTGAGGGTGGGCTCGCCTCCGTGGCCGTGGACTCCTGGGCGGTGGACTACGGTCTGCTGGCCAGCCCCTCGCACCTGGCCAGTAAGGCGCATGGGGCCGCCGCTCCGAAGCAGGGCGACGACGCCGGCAGCATGACCCTTCTGGGCACGCCCTTCCACTACCGGGACTCGCGCACCGGATCCGGGGTGGAGGCCGTGCACGCCACGGCGGACTTCGCCGAGCTCTACCGCCGCAACGGTCTGCAGTTTCTGCCGTTCAACACGCTCTACCAGCTGGCAGCGGAGCCGCTGCTCGCCCAGGCGCAGAAGCTGCTGCTGGTGCCTGATCTGCTGGGCTACTGGCTCACAGGGCAGATGCTCACCGAGGCCACCAACGCCTCGACCACCGGGCTGCTGGATGTGCGAACCACCTCCTCGGGGGCGCCCGAGTGGGACACCGATCTCATGGAGACTCTGGGGTTGTCCCGGGCGCTCTTCACCGAGGTGGCCGCCCCCGGCGCGACCCTCGGCTGGACCCGGGAGGAGCTGACCCCCCTGCTGGGGCAGCGCCTGCCGGTCACGCTGGTGGGCTCCCATGACACGGCCAGCGCCATCGTGGGAACCCCGCTGTCCACCCCCGACGCCGCCTACATCTCCTGCGGGACCTGGGGACTGGTGGGCCTGGAACTCGACGAGCCGGTGGTCACCGACGCCAGCCGTGAGGCCAACTTCACCAACGAGGGCGGGGTCGACGGTCGCATCCGCTTCCTGACCAACGTGATGGGCACCTGGCTGCTCTCGGAGACCCTGCGGACCTGGGAGCGCCAGAGCGGCAAGCCCCAAGACCTTCCGGCCCTGCTGGAGGCCGCCGCCGAGGTGCCCAACTACGCGGTCGCGGTCTTCGACGTGCAGGACGAGCGGTTCGTGGCCCCCGGCGACATGCCCGCCCGCATTGCAGAACTCTGCGCCGAGCAGGAGATTCCCGCCCCCGAGACGAAGCCGGAAATCGTGCGCAGCATCGTGGAGTCCATCGCCGCGGGCTTCGCCGCTGCGCTCACCGACGCCGCCCGGCTGGCCGGGCGCAGCATCGACGTCGTCCATATGGTCGGTGGCGGATCCCTCAACACCCTCCTCTGCCAGGCCACCGCAGACCGCAGCGGCTACCCTGTGGTTGCCGGACCTGTAGAGGCCACCGCGATCGGCAACCTGCTGATTCAGGCCCGTACAGCCGGAACCCTGAACGGCAGCCTCGAGGACCTGCGGGAACTCATCATCCGCACCAACAATCCCGAGACCTACCGGCCCCGCTGACGCGCAGACGCCCGCAGCCGACACCGCTCACATCAGCTTCTGAAGGAGATCCCATGGTGAAGCGACAGCTCCCCAAGCCCCGCGATCTGGCCCCCCTGATGCAGTTCAAGAAATTCGACTTCAACGCATCACGCCGCAGGCTCTCTGCAGCGCTGACCATTGAGGACCTGCGCACCATCGCCAAGCGCCGTACCCCCAAGGCTGCCTTCGACTACACCGATGGTGCCGCTGAGGGCGAACTCTCCCTCTCCCGCGCCCGCCAGGCGTTTGAGGACGTGGAGTTCAACCCCTCGATCCTGCGCGACGTCTCCCAGGTGGACACCTCCACCGAGGTCTTCGGCGGGCCTTCGGCGCTGCCCTTCGGCATCGCCCCCACCGGGTTCACCCGGCTGATGCAGACAGAGGGTGAGATTGCCGGGGCTTCGGCGGCCGGAGCCGCGGGTATTCCGTTCACGCTCTCCACGCTGGGCACCACCAGCATCGAAGACGTCAAGGCGGCGAATCCGCACGGCCGCAACTGGTTCCAGCTCTACGTGATGAAGGAGCGCGAGATCTCCTACGGCCTGACCGAGCGGGCGGCGGCGGCAGGCTTCGACACCATCTTCTTCACGGTCGACACCCCGGTGGCAGGAGCCCGGCTGCGGGACAAGCGCAACGGCTTCTCCATTCCCCCGGCACTGAGCCTGGGCACCATCATCAACGCCATTCCGCGCCCCTGGTGGTGGATGGACTTCCTCACCACTCCGCCTCTGGAGTTCGCCTCCCTCTCCTCCACCGGGGGCACCGTGGGAGAGCTGCTGGACAAGGCGATGGATCCCTCCATCAACTTCGAGGACCTGAAGATCATCCGCGAACTCTTCCCCGGCAAACTGGTGGTCAAGGGCGTGCAGAACGTGGAGGATGCCAAGAAGCTCGCGGACCTGGGCGTGGACGGCATCGTGCTCTCCAACCACGGCGGGCGCCAGCTGGACCGGGCCCCTGTGCCCTTCTACCTGCTGCCCGACGTCGTCCGCGAAGTGGGCCAGGACCTCGAGGTCACCCTCGACACCGGCATCATGAACGGTGCTGACATCGTGGCCTCCCTGGCGCTGGGGGCGAAGTTCACCTTCATCGGCCGCGCCTACCTCTACGGCCTGATGGCCGGCGGCCGCCCCGGCGTGGACCGCGCCATCGAGATCCTGAAGGACCAGATTGAGCGGACCATGAAGCTGCTGGAGGTTCCCAGCATCGAGGAGCTGGAGCCCAAGCACGTCACCCAGCTGCACCGGCTGATGCCCCGGAACTCCCAGACTCTGGTGGACCAGCCGCAGTAGCGCTGGAAGCGGCACCGTTTCGTGCGACCATAGTGGGGGTCTTCTGATACCACGTCCGTACGTCTCGGCAAGAAAGGACCGCATGCCGGCACTGCACATCATCACGCTGGTGAAATGGGTGCCCGATGCCCAGCTGGAGCGGCGCTATAACGACCAGCAGCGTCTGGACCGCTCTGAGGGCATCCTCGGGGAGCTCGACGAGTACCCCCTGGAGGCGGCGCTGCAGATCAAGGAAGCGCTCCAGGCCCAGGATGCGGACGCCCAGGTGCGGGTCTCCGCGCTGACCATGGGTCCGGCAGGTGCCTCCGCGGCGGTGAAGAAGGCGCTGCAGATCGGTGCCGATGACGGTCACCACCTCACCGACGAGGCGCTCATCGGCGCGGACCTCTACGCGAGCTCGGCTGCCCTGGCGGCCGCCGTGCAGCACGTGCTGGACACCGCGGAGTTCGCCGACGACGCCCAGCACCTGATCCTCACCGGCATGGCCAGTGAGGACGGCGAATCCGGGGCGCTGCCCGCCCAGCTGGCCGAGCGGCTGGGGCTGCCGGCGCTCACCCAGGCCACAAGCCTGAGCCTTCAGGACCAGACTCTGACGGTCACTCGCCTCGCCGGGGACCGGGCCCAGCGCATCGCTGCTCCGCTTCCGGCGGTGGTGTCCGTGACCGATCAGGCCAACGATCCCCGCTACCCCAACTTCAAGGCCATCATGGCCGCCAAGAAGAAGCCGGTGGCCACCTTCAGCCTCACCGATCTGGGGCTCAGTGCCACAGCGGTGGAGGCCCGGCTGTCCATGGTCTCCGCCGAACCGCGCCCCGAGCGCATGGCGGGGGAGATCATCACCGACGACGGCGACGCCGGCACCCGCGTCGTCGAATTCTTGGCTAAGGAGCGTCTGCTGTGACTCAGGTACTCGTCTTCTTCGACCAGGTGGGCTCCGCCCTCACCGGCGCCCAGCAGGAGCTGATCACCCACGCCGATGCGCTCGGCGAGGTCCGCGTGGTCACCGGCACGGCCCCGGAGTCCGCTGCGGCCCCGCTCGCGCTGGCAGCGGTCACGGAGGTCTACACGGGAGAGACCGCGCTGCGGGCCCCCGATGCCGCGCTGGCCGATCTGCTGGAGACCGCCGCCAAAGAGGTCCGCGCCGACGTCATCCTGGGCACGGACACTCCCGACGTCGTCGACGCCTTGGCGCGTCTGGCCGTTCGCCTGGACACCGGTCTGGTCACCGCGGCCACGGGTGTCACCGGAAGCGGAGTGGCCACCAAGCCGGTGCTGGCCGGAAGCTACTTCACGACCGCACAGCTGGTCGAGGACCGTCCCCTGATCGCCACCCTGCGGCCCAACACCGCGGAGAAGACCACCGAACCGGGCCCGACGCCGGAGGTGACGGCCCTACCCATCAGCGCCTCCAGCACCCTGCAGATTCTGGAGGAGACGGAGCTGCCGGCCACCGGCCGCCCTCCGCTGGCCGAGGCGCGCGTGGTGGTGGCCGCCGGACGGGGTGTGGACGGAGACTTAAGCCTCATCGAAGAGCTCGCCGATGAGCTAGGGGCAGCGATCGGCGCCTCACGTGCTGCCACTGATGCCGGTTGGCTGGACCACTCCGCCCAGATCGGGCAGACCGGCGTCACCGTCTCGCCGCAGCTCTACATCTCCGTGGGCATCTCCGGCGCCATCCAGCAGAAGGCCGGCATGCAGACCTCGGGCACCATCGTGGCGATCAACAAGGACGAGGACGCCCCGGTCTTCGAGATCGCTGACTTCGGTGTGGTCGGCGACCTCAACGACGTGCTGCCGCAGATGATCGAGGAAATCCGGCGTCGCAAGAGCTGACGCAACCGGAAGTTGGCTGGGTCCACGTGCAGCGACGGAGCCCCAGCGCCGCGCCGGTGCTGAAGCTCATGCTCACACCGGTCCGGACGTTACAGTGATGAAGTACGCCCCGCACAAGAAAGGCCCGCTGAGATGACCCAGCAGCACCCGGACGACCGCCCAGACGCCTACGAGCCGGTGCAGGGCGGCTACTCCCAGAATCCCTACGGGGCCTATCCAGCGCCCAACGCTTACCAGGGTGGCGCAGCCTGGCAGCCTCAGGCCGCCCCCAACCCGCAGGGCCAGAGCCACGCCACCACAGCACTGGTGTGCGGCATCCTCTCCATCGTGCTGGGGCTGGGCATCATCCTGGGCCCCATCGCGATCTGGCAGGCCGGCAAGGCCCAGGCGCTAGGGGTGGACGCTACCGCGGGGCGCATCTGCGGCTGGATCGGTCTGATCCTGGGCATCATCGGCACCCTGATCATCGTCGGCTACATCATTCTGATCATCTTCGCGTTCTCAAGCGGTTTCGCCGCTGGCTTCCTCCCCGTATGAGCCTCACTCCTTAGGAGACCATCGTGTCCTTCCTCGACCTCGGTCCAGCTCTTCTCTTCTGCCCCGCCGATCGTCCTGACCGCTTCGAGAAGGCCGCCGCCAGGGCCGACGCCGTCATCCTGGATCTGGAGGACGCTGTCACGCCCGAGTCCAAGGACCAGGCGCGCGAGAACCTCGTCCACGCTCTGAATTGGCAGGAGCCGGGTCTTCAGCTTGAGCGCACCCTGGTGCGCATCAACACCGCCGTCTCCGGGCATCAGGAGGCGGACCTGGAGGCGCTGGCCGGCACTGAGGTGCGCTTCGTCGTCGTCCCCAAATGCGACAGCCCCGAACAGCTCGACGCGGTGGCGCAGGCTCTGCCGGAGGCACAGCTAATCCCGCAGATTGAGACACCCGCCGGCGTGCTCGCCGCCCAGGCGCTTGCCGCCCACGGGTCTGTTGCGGCCCTGTTCTGGGGGACTGAGGATCTGATCGCCGGGCTCGGGGGCACCAGTGCGCGCGGGCCCGGAGGAGCCTTCCGGCACGTGATCCGGCACGCTCGCGCTCACCTGCTACTCGCCGCGGGGGCCCACGGCGTCGCCGCCATCGACACCATCTATCCTGCCATTCAAGACACCACGGGACTGGCGCAGGAGGCCTCGGACGCCGCCGCCGAAGGCTTCATCGCCAAGGCCTGCATCCATCCCCAGCAGGTCGAGACCGTCCGCGCCGCCTATGCGCCGGAGCCCAGCCATGTGGAATGGGCCAAGGCCCTGCTGGTCGAGTTCGCCTCCGCCGCGTCGATCACCCCGGAGGAAGCACGCACCGCCGAGGCATCCATGGTGGGCGCGTTCAGCTTCCGGGCCGAGATGATCGATGCGCCGGTGATCATCCAGGCCCAGCGCATCCTGCAGCGCCACTCTGCGACCTTGAGTCCCGAGGCGGCCTGAACTCCGACGCCGCTGGGTGCCCTGCCCGAGGCCAGTACCCACAGCTTAACGCGGGTGAGTGTTATCCCTGCCGCACGCTCCTGTGGGCCAGCGGCATCATTGCCGCCGCGTGTGGAGGGGTCGAGGGTTCTGGAGGCCGTGAGGGACCAGTGCTTGGGCACTTTGAGTCACGAGGGCAGCCCAGGAGCTGTTTCCGGGCCGCTTCAGTGACCTCAACTGCTGAATCAACGAGGGCCCGGCCGCCCAGAGTCCCTCCGGCTGACGGTAGTAGGCTGAGTTCCGTGTTCAGTGGCTTTTATGAAGAGATTCACGATGAGTTCCGCGAGGTCGTCCGAGAGTTCGTGACCCGCGAGGTCGCCCCTCACTACAAGCAGTGGGACGAGGCGCACCTGATGCCGCGCAGCCTCTGGGAGGCCGCCGCCGAGAACGGGCTCCTGGGTCTGGCAGTGGGGGAGGACCACGGGGGCATGGGGCTCACCGATTACCGGTTCCGCATGATCATCGACGAGGAGCTCGCCCGCGCCGACGCCCTCGCCGTGGCCCTGGCTTTTCACCTGCACGACGACTGGGTCCTGCCCGCCGTGCTGCAGTTCGGCACTGAGGAGCAGAAGCAGACCTGGCTGCCGCGCTTTGTCGACGGCTCCTTCGTGACCTCCGTGGCCTTCACCGAGCCCGGAGCCGGGTCCGACCTGCGGGGAGTCCGGACCAAGGCGGAGAAGAACGACGACGGCAGCTGGCGTCTGAACGGTCAGAAGACCTTCATCGGCAACGGCATCTCCGGCGACGGTTCCCTTGTGCTGGCCCTCACCGACCCTGACAAAGCGCACACGGGCGGCGGCCACAGTCTCTTCCTGGTGGAGAAGCAGGACAACCCGGGGTACAAGCCCGGCCGGCAGCTGCCGAAGATGGGGCTTCGCGCCTCCGACACCGCAGAGCTCTTCTTCGATGACGTACATGTGCCCGCTGCGAACCTCATCGGGGAAGAGGGGCGCGGGCTCGAATACGCCAAGGCGATCCTGCCTCAGGGGCGCCTGGCCGTGGCGGCTGCCGCCGTCGTCGTCGCTGAGGTCTCCCTCCACCAGACCCTGGACTACGTTCGCGACCGACGGGCGTTCGGCCACGCGGTTGCCGAATTCCAGAACACCCGCTTCCAGCTCGCAGAGCTCAGCTCAGGCCTCGAGGCGGCCCAGCGGCAGGTGGCCGCCGCGGTAGAGCAGTTCAATGCCGGAGACCTTAACCTTGTCGCGGCGTCCCGTGCCAAGCTGCACGCCGGCGATTTTGCCAAGGGCGCCGTGGACACCTGCCTGCAGCTGCACGGCGGGTACGGCTACATCCTGGAGTACCCCGTTGCTCAGGCCTATCTTGCCGTGAGACTCCTGACAATCTTCGGCGGCACCAACGAAATCCTCAAAGAGACCATTGCGAAGGACCTCCTCTCATGACCCCCAGCACCCCCAGCCCCGAGCGGTCCGCCGCCAACCCCTCCGCTGTGCTGCGGGCGGTGCGAGACATTGCGATCGAGGACCGACCGGTCCCGCAGCCGGCACCCGGCGAAGTCCAGGTGCGCATCGGTGCGGTGGGCATCTGCGGTTCCGATGTCCACTACTACGAGCACGGCCGCATCGGTGACTTTGTGCTGGACTCACCCATGGTCATTGGGCACGAGTCTGCCGGCGTTGTCACTGCCGTGGGCGAGGGGGTGGATCCGGGGCGCATCGGTCAGCTTGTGGCGCTGGAGCCCGGGGTGCCGTGCAAGAGCTGCACCCAGTGCCTGGCCGGACGCTACAACCTCTGCCCTGACATGCAGTTTTTCGCGACCCCGCCGGTGGACGGTTCGATCGCGGAGTACATCACCCACGACGCCGCCTTCGCTCACCCGGCCCCGACCGGTCTGAGCGCTGAGGCGGCAGCCATGGCCGAGCCCGTCTCGGTCGGCGTATGGGCCTCCCGCAAAGCTGAGGTGACCGTGGGGGACCGAGTGCTCATTACCGGCGCCGGCCCCGTAGGTCTCTTTGCCGCGCAGGTCGCTCGCGCCTATGGGGCCTCCTCGGTCACTCTCACCGACCTCTCCGACTACCGGCTCGAGATAGCTCGACAGCTGGGCTTCCAGGCACAACGCGGAGATGATCCCCTGAGTGAGGGCAGCTTCGATGTGCTCTTCGAATGCTCCGGTGCCGCTGCCGCATTCAAAGCCGGCATGAGGGCGCTGGACCGCAACGGCCGGGCCGTGGTCATCGGGATGGGAGCGGATGAGCTGCCGCTGGAGGTCTTCGCCCTGCAGGGACGAGAGCTGACCATCTCCGGAGTCTTCCGCTATCGCAACTGCTACCCCGCGGCCCTGGAGCTCATCGCCTCCGGAAAGGTCGCGGTGGAGCCGGTGCTCACCCACCGCTTCGGCCTGGCTGAGACGGAGCAGGCGCTCACCCTGGCACGACGCGAGCCGAACAGTCTCAAAGCAGTGGTAGCCCCTTAACGTCACTGGTCACTAACCCCTAAGTGCTGAATCGTTAAAAATTGCCCACCCTACACTGGTTGGTGATTGTTGTCACAGATGTTTCCGCCTGCTATAAAGATGAGGCGCAAGTGAGCTGAATCACTTGCCATCACCGCATCGACTGCCCAAAGGCGGGCACATAGCGTGAGGACACACAGATGAATATCACCCGCATTGCAGGGGTCGCACTCGCCGGAACAATGGTGTTCGGTGTGGCCGCCTGTGGCAACACCACCCAGGGAGAGGGCTCTGACGAGCTCACCTCCGTCGGCATTTCGATGCCGACCCGTGAGCTGGAGCGCTGGATCAACGACGGCGCCCAGCTTCAGGAGCTGCTGGAGGACGAGGGCTTCGAGACCGACCTTCAGTACGCGCAGAACGACACGGGCACGCAGATCTCCCAGATCCAGAACCAGATCGCTTCCGGCGTGGACGTGCTGGTCATCGCCGCCATCGACGGCGAGGTACTGGCACCGGTTCTGGAGCAGGCAGCCGAAGAGGACATCACTGTCATCGCCTATGACCGCCTGATCAACGGCACCCCGAACGTCGACTACTACGCGACCTTCGACAACTACGAGGTTGGCCAGCTGCAGGGCAACTTCATTGTGGAGCAGCTCGATCTGGAGAACACCGACGAGACGTTCAACCTCGAACCCTTCGCCGGCAGCCCCGACGACAACAACGCCCGGTTCTTCTTCTCAGGTGCCTGGGACGTGCTGCTTCCCTACATCGAAGATGGCACCCTGGAGGTCCCCTCCGGCAACTCCCCGGCATCGAATGACCAGTGGGCCTCGATCGGTATCCAGGGCTGGGAGTCCGCAGGTGCTCAGTCTGAGATGGAAAACCGGCTCTCCTCGTTCTACACCGGTGGGGAGCAAGTCGACGTCGTGCTCTCCCCGAACGACTCGCTGGCACTGGGCATCGCCGAGGCGCTCTCTACCTCGGGCTACACCCCCGGTGAGGACTGGCCGATCCTCACTGGTCAGGATGCCGACCGCGCCAATGTCATCAACATCCTTGACGACCGCCAGTCCATGACCGTCTGGAAAGACACCCGCCTGCTGGGTCAGGCCGTGTTCGAGATGATCGTGGCACTGCGCGACGGCGGCGAACCTGAGATCAACGACACCGAGACCTACGACAACGGTGAGAAGGTCGTTCCGACCTACCTCATCGAGCCCGAAGTGGTGACTAAGGACACCGTCGAGGAGAAGCTCGTCGACTCGGAGTTCCTCAGCGCCGAGGACATCGGACTCTGATCCCCTCAGTGGACTAGACACCCACTGATACCCCGCGACACGGCGGCAGGACGCATGCGTTCCTGCCGCCGTCGTCGCCGACTGAGGAGATTTTCACACCGTGAAACCCACCGTGAATCGAGGTGCCCGATGAGCGAGGCCCCCATCCTGCGCATGGAAAACATCGTGAAGGAGTTCGGCGGCGTCAGGGCCCTCGACGGCATTGACCTCGAGGTCCGCCGCGGCGAAGTCCACGCCATCTGCGGCGAGAACGGCGCCGGAAAATCCACACTGATGAAGGTGCTCTCCGGGGTGTGGCCCCACGGCTCCTTCACCGGTCGCATCATCTACGAAGGTCGCGAGGCCCAGTACAAGTCGATCAATGACTCCGAGGCCGACGGCATCGTGATCGTCCACCAGGAACTCGCGCTGAGCCCCTACCTCTCGATCGCCGAGAACATCTTCCTGGGCAACGAGCTATCCCGAGGGGGTGTCATCGACTGGCACGCCACCAATAAGCGAGGTGCCGAGCTGCTGGAGCGCGTCGGTCTACGGGAGAACCCCGCCACGCCAGTGAACCAGATCGGCGTGGGCAAGCAGCAGCTGGTGGAGATCGCTAAGGCCTTCGCCAAGAACGTGAAGCTGTTGATCCTCGATGAACCCACCGCCTCCCTGAACGACGAGGACTCCGCGCATCTGCTGGGCCTCATCGAGGGCCTGCGGGATCAGGGGATCACGTGCATCATCATCAGCCACAAGCTCAAGGAGATTCGCAGAATCGCTGATCGGGTCACCGTGATCCGGGACGGCGCCACCATTGAAACCCTAGACATGAGCGCACCCGACGCGGATGAGTCACGCATTATCCGCTCCATGGTTGGCCGCTCGCTGTCCTCCTTGTTCCCGGAGCGTGCGCCCGAGATCGGGGAGGAGAAGTTCCGGATCGAGGACTGGCGAGTGCATCACCCCAGTGATCCGAGCCGTGTCGTGGTCGACGGCGCCAGCCTCAGTGTGCGCGCCGGGGAGATCGTCGGGCTGGCGGGACTCATGGGGGCTGGCCGCACCGAGCTGGCGATGAGCGTCTTCGGTCGCAGCTGGGGCACCGGCATATCCGGCCGGGTCTACAAGGACGGGCAGCAGATCACCACGAGCAGCGTTCCCGAGGCTATCCGGCACGGCATCGCCTACACCACCGAGGACCGCAAGGGCTTGGGCCTGAACCTCATCGGTACCGTGCAGACCAATATCTCTCTCGCCTCCCTTCCCGGGTTTTCCCGCTTCGGCGTCGTGGACCAGTACCGAGAGAACCGGGTGGCCGAGAGCTACCGGAAGTCCATGAACATCAAGACCAACACGGTGGCCAAGGAGGTTGGCAAACTCTCCGGTGGAAACCAGCAGAAGGTGGTCTTGAGCAAATGGCTGGAGACCTCACCGGACGTGTTGATCCTCGACGAGCCCACCCGAGGGATCGACGTGGGTGCCAAGTACGAGATCTATGAGCTCATCAACGAGCTCGCGGCCCAGGGTAAAGCCGTGCTCATGATCTCCTCCGAGCTGCCGGAGTTGCTGGGCATGTGCGATCGCATCTACGCGCTCTCCGAGGGGCGTATCACCGGTCAGCTCAGCCGCGGCGAGGCCGACCAAGAATCACTTATGCATCTGATGACCGCTGGAAAGGAAGCAGCGCTATGACCACTGCCGTGAAAGAGGAGTCCTCATCAGGCTCCCGCAGACTGCGCATCAAGATTGATGCGCGCCAATACGGAATCCTCATCGCGCTGGTCGCGATTGTGCTGTTCTTCCAGATCCTCACCGAGGGCAGGTTGCTGATTCCGGCCAACGTCAGCAACCTCATTCAGCAGAATGCCTATGTGCTGATCCTGGCGATCGGGATGGTCTTTGTCATCGTCTCCGGCCACATTGATCTCTCCGTTGGCTCAGTGGTGGCCATGGTCGGTGCGATCACCGCGATTGCCAGCGTCAACTGGGGATGGTCCTGGTACGCAGCGGTTCTCCTGGCACTGGTTGTCGGAGCCTTGGTGGGGGCCTGGCAGGGCTTCTGGGTCGCTTACATCGGGATCCCGGCATTCATCGTGACACTGGCGGGCATGCTCCTCTTCCGAGGCATCACACTTGTGCTGCTCTCGGGCGGCACCATCAACGCCCTTCCCCAGGGACTGGTCAGCATCGGGCAGGGGATGCTGCCGCAACCCTTCGGGCTTCTCTTCGACGGGCGTGACGGTCTGACGCTTCTGATCGCCGTCGTCGTCGTCGGTGCCATTGTGCTGGCCGCCCAGCGGAGCCGCCACCGCAAGCAGCGCCTGGCCTTGCCGGTGGAGAAGATGCCGGTGTTCGTCCTGCGCCTTGCCGTGACCGGCATCGGCATTCTGCTCTTCGCCTGGCTCCTCTCCGGACACCGCGGGCTGCCGATTATCCTGATCATTCTCTCGGCGCTGATCCTGCTCTACACCTTCGTGCTGCGTAACACCGTCTTCGGTCGCCAGGTCTACGCAGTGGGCGGGAATCGTCATGCCGCCATGATGTCGGGCGTGCGCACCCGTCGCGTGGACTTCCTCGTGTTCGTGAACATGGGAACCCTGGCCGCACTGGCGGGTGTGGTGACGGCATCTCGTGCCGGAGGCGCGGTGGCGTCCGCGGGGTACATGTACGAGCTGGACGCCATCGCAGCCGTCTTCATCGGAGGTGCGGCCATCACCGGTGGCGTCGGTACGGTAATCGGCGCGGTGATCGGTGCTCTCATCATGGGCGTGCTGAACATGGGTCTGTCCATCCTGTCGGTGGACTCCGCCTGGCAGCAGGTCGTCAAGGGTATGGTGCTGCTGCTCGCCGTCGGCTTCGACGTCTGGAACAAGCGCCGCCAGCGCCAAACCTAAGGCGCCGCACGCAAGTATGATCTGCGGCCCGGGCCGGCGGTACAAGCTGCCCCCGGGCCGCAGGCGTGTGCAGGACCAGATCGCAGCCGAGACCAGCAGTGCGCGCCGGCCGATAGCATGGAGCCCATGCCTGAGAACCCCGCAGTTGAGAGCCTCGTGAGTGAGTCCCTGGTCAGTGCCGCCCATGCGCGGCTGGAGCAGATGCTGGAAGACATCCGGCGCCTGGTAGAGGTTGAATCGCCCTCCGAGGATCTCGAAGCAGTCGCCCGGGGTGCCGCTGAGGTGGCCGCGCTCGCTGTGGAGCGCCTCGGTGCGGAGCCGGAGACCCTGACCATCGACGGCGTCCCGCATCTGCGGCTGCGCTTCGGTGCGGACAATCCCAAGGTCGTGCTGGTGAACCACCAGGACACAGTCTGGCCCCTGGGCACCCTGGAGCGGAAACCCTTCACCCACGACGACGGCGTCCTGCGCGGCCCCGGAGTCTTCGACATGCTGACCGGGGTGGTGATGTCCCTGCATGCCGCAGCGATACTCAAAGATGCCGGGCACAGCCTGGAGGGCCTGAGCATTCTGGTCACCGGGGATGAGGAGGTCGGTTCGGTCACCTCCCGGGAGCTGCTGCAGGAGGAGGTTGCCGGTGCTCGGGCCGCATTCGTGATGGAGTCAGCGGCAGCGGGGGCCTACAAGATTGCCCGTAAGGGCACCTCCAACTACGAGGTGATCGTCCACGGCCGTGCCGCTCACGCTGGACTGGAGCCGGAGAAGGGAATCAATGCCGGCATCGCGCTGGGTCTGCTGCTGCCGGAGATCGAGGCGCTGGGCGATCCTGAGGCCGGCACGACCGTGACCCCCACCGTGATGAGCGCGGGAACCACCACCAACACCGTGCCGGACCGGGCCCAGGTGATCATCGACGGGCGGGCGACGACCGTGGCTGAGCAGCAGCGCGTGGACCGTCAGATCCGGGAGCTGACCTCGCCGGTGGAGGGTGCCGTGGTGGAGGTGACCGGCTCCATCAACCGCCCGCCCATGGAACGGCGCATGGCCGATGAGCTCTTCGCTGAAGCTCAGGAGGTCGCCGCCGCACTGGGGCTCCCCCAGGTGCCGGGTGCAGAAGTGGGCGGAGCCTCCGACGGCAATTTCACCGCAGCGGCCGGAGTTCCCACCCTGGACGGCATGGGCGCGGTAGGCGACGGCGCGCACGCCGAGCATGAGCACACCCTGGTCGAGCACATCGCCCCCCGCACCGCAATGCTGGCCGGGCTGATGGCGCGCCGGCTCGCTGACTGATCAGGCCTCCCCGTAGCGGATCTCGACCCGCCGGTTCTCCGCCAGCGTGCCGGGATCTTCGGGATCCTCCTGAACGGCCGGTTGGCTGTCTCCGAATCCTTCAACCTCCAACCGCAGGTCAGGCCGCTCCTGCTCCAGGACGTCGGCCACCGCTTGGGCGCGGTTCTCCGAGAGCTGCTGGTTGTCGAAGTCATAGCCCTCCGGCACCGGATTGGAGTCGGTGTGGCCGTGCACGCGCACCGTGGCGCCCTCGGGGACTACATCCACCAAGTCACCGATGCTCCCAGCAGCGCTGGCGGGCAGCTCCCACTCCATCGCCGGGAACAGGATGTCGGTCTCCAGGACGATGACGTCATCCTCCTCGGACTCCGAGGTTCCCAGCCGGTCGATGTAGTCCTCAGGGTCGATGCGGAGAATGTAGTCCTCCGCATCGGGAGCCAGGATGTAGTCGTGCAGCGACTCCCGTCCCTCAGCGGGGATCTCTGGTGCGGAGTCCGGAAGCTGTTCGTCCTCCTGCCCGGAGGCGTAGGCGGACGGTGCCCCGGCGAGGAGTCCGCAGGCGAGCAGCAGGCCAGCGGACGGCAGTGCCAGGGAGCGGAATGGATCGCGGACGGCGGACCGCTTACGCCTGGCCATCGTCGGGCTCCTCGGTGTCTGCGTCCTCGGAGGACTCGTCGTCGTCGGGCGTCTCATCAGAGTCGTCAGTGTCTGCGGGAGAGTGGGCGCCCCAGTCGATCTCAACATCGCGGAATTCCTGCACTCCGGGGACCACGGAGACGTCAACTGTCTCCACATCATCCTCCGGGGCGGGGAAGTGCGCCCACATGATCAGCGTCTCACCGGAGGGGACGGGGTGATCGACGGTGCTCGCCCAGTGGTGGAAGGTGTCGGAGGCCCATCCGGTCCGGTGGAATCCGTCTTCGCCGGGAACGTAGTAGCTCTTCATGTGCTGCCGATCGATCACCTGGGGCAACAAGTAGGCCGTGACATTCTCGAACTGCACCGTGTGCATATCCCGGGTGAAGACAGCAATCTCGTCACCGTCGTCGTACTCGGGGACGAAGCTGACGGTCAGCAGCATGGTCTCCCCCTGGACCTCCAGGGAGTGCAGCCCCATGGTGATCTCGCCGTCGACCTCTCCGGTCATGGGATAGGTGATGGTCTGCTGGGCGTCCTGCGCATCGATGGTCTGGTCCTGAGGGGAGCTCGCCGGGGCGCTCTCGTCGTCAGATTCCTCGTGCTCCGCATCGGTTGCTTCGTTGGCAGCAGAGCCCTCGGCGGTCCTTTCCTCGGAGCCTTCCTCCGTGGTGGAGGAGGCGCGCGAGCCTTCGGCCGAGCCGTTCTCTTCGTCGCCGGGAGCACAGGCCGTCAGGGCCAGAAGGCTGACCAGGCCGAGTGCCGCCGCTGATTCTCGGAGGGGGAAGTCCATGATGTCTCCTGATGTGTGTGCGGTCCGTGACCGGGGTTCCCCACCCCGTTGAATTCACAATAGCAAACACGTGTGAATTCTGTGAAGGCTTCCGCACCGGGACGGCAGAAGATCAGTTGGCCGCCCCGGGCACCGTCTGGTCCCAGTCGATGATGGAACCCGTGACCACCCCCGAGCGCGGCGAGAGCAGGTATGTCACCATCTCGGCGATCTGCTCGGGGTCGCCGAGCTGGCCCATCGGCTGGGACGCTTCGGCCTCCTGCAGCCATGTCTGCGGGGCGCCGTGAAACTCGGTCTGCACCTTCTTCTCGCCGTCGGTCTTGGACCAGCCGATGTTGAGGGCATTGACGCGTATGCGGTCCCAGCGGTGGGCGTAGGCGGCGTTCTTGGTCATGCCCAGAAGCCCGGATTTAGCAGTGGAGTAGGGCGCGAGGAACGGCTGGCCCCCGTGGGCGGACATGGAGGCGATGTTCACCGCCGACCCCGCGGCGGCCGCTTCAACGCGGTGGCGGATGAAGCCCTGGAGCAGCAGAAAGGGCGCGCGCAGATTGACGGCCAGGTGAAGGTCCAACAGATCCGGATCGCTGTCCAGCCAGCCGCCGCGGGTGGAGATTCCCGCGGCATTGACCAGGCCGTCCAGTGCGCCGGCCCTCTCCAATGCCTCGGGGAGTAGCCCGAGCACTTGCTCACGGTCCGCCAGGTCGGCGAGCACCACGTGCGGGTGCGTGCCCAGGTCCTGGAGCATCTGTGCCGTGTGTTCCGCGGCCGCAGCATCGCGACCGGTGATGACCACGTGGGAGGCTCCTTCGAGGGCCGCCCTGCGTGCGATGGCCCGGCCCAGACCGTGAGTGGCTCCGGTGATCAGGATGCGGTGGCCGGTGAGCATCCCACTGCCCTGGCTGCTCTTCGGGTCGGCGGGGAGGTTTCGCGGCGTCGTCGTCATGTCTGTTCTCCTTGTGTGCAGCACACGCATTCGCTGTGCCGCAGGCCACAGCTTACTGCGCAGCAGCGGACGAGGTCCCAAGGCCTGCGTCCAGGTCAGGCATCATAGAGGGATGCGCAGAGCAGGCAGTCCCTGGATGATCTATGTCTTCGGTGCCCTCGGGGGCCTGAACTGGGGGTATGACACGGGTGTCATCTCCGCGGCGCTGGTGTATTTGCGCCGAGACTTTGCCCTCAGTAGCTGGTCTGAGGGCGGAATTGTGACCGCTCTGGCGGTGGGGGCGGTGCTGGGGGCGGCTCTGGGAGGCAGGCTCTCTGACCGGTACGGACGCCGTGCGGTGCTGATCCTCACCGCTGCGCTGTTCACCCTGGCGCCGGTGGGGATGGCGCTGTCCCCCACCACCGAGGTGCTCTTCGGCTTCCGGCTCATGGTCGGCTTGGGAACGGGACTGGCCGCCGTTGTCCTGCCGGTCTATCTCTCGGAGATGGCTCCGGCGCGGATCCGCGGGCGAGTCACCGCCTTCTACGTGTTGGCCATTGTGGTCGGGCAGTTCCTCGGCTTCCTCATCGGTGTGGCCTTCGCCCCGGTCGAGTCCTGGCGGTGGATGCTGGGCCTCTCGGTGGTGCCTTCGCTGCTGTTTGCCCTGGGTCTGCTCGCCGTGCGGGAGACTCCGCGATGGCTGATGCGTCAGGGCCGGGAGGTGGAGGCCCGTCAGCTGCTGCTGCGGGATCGGACACCGGCTGAGGCGCAGGGCGAGCTGGAGGAGATCCGCACCGTCCAGCAGCAGGAAGACCACGACGACGTCCGCGGACTCCGTGCCCTGGCCCAGCCATGGGTGCTGTCGATCCTCCTGGTGGGATTCGGATTGGGCGTCTATCAGCAGATCATGGGAATCAACGCCGTGCTCTACTACGCGCCAACCACGCTGCAGAACGTGGGATTCTCCGACGAAGGCGCCATCGCCTCGAATCTGATCATCGGCGCCCTGAACATTCTGGCCGTCTGGGTGGCCATCACCTATACCGACAGCTGGGGCCGGCGGCCCATGCTCCTGGTCGGGGCAGCCGGCACGTCCATCAGCCTGGCGGTGCTCGCCGCGGTCAATCTGACGATGCCGGCCCCTGACGGCTTTGGGCCGCTGGGTGCCATCACGCTGGCGTGTCTGGGCCTCTTCATCTTCTTGTTCCAGGTCAGCTGGGGCGCGCTGGTCTGGGTGGTCCTGGGCGAGATCTTCCCCCTGGGAGTCCGCGCAGCCGCCATGGGGGTTGTGACGGCCGCTCACTGGATTGCCAACGGCCTGGTGTCGCTGCTGTTCCCCAGTCTGCTAGCAGCGTTCGGCGTGGGCTGGGTCTTCGCCGGGTTCGCGCTGATCTGCGCGACGGCGTTCGGCTTCACCTGGGCCAAGGTCCCCGAGACCAAGGAGCGCACCCTGGAGCAGATTGAGCGCCGCTTCCGCTCACGCCGCAGGGCACCTGCCTGACCTGCGCAGTGAGAGGCGACGACGGCCGGCCGCCTCCATGAGTGGAGTTGACCGGCCGTCGTCGTCGGAGGAGTCCTAGGCGGGAGCGGGAGCGCTGCGCTGGTGCTCGCGGGCGGAGTGCTCCAGCTTCACCGTCCACACCTCGCCCGGGGTCAGCGTCTTGGGCTTGCCCTCAACATTGACGTCGATCGGCTCAGCCGAACCCTCGGAGAGCTTCAGCGTGACGTGCTCGTGGTTGATGTGCACCAGGATCGGCTGGTTGCGGTAGCGCATCCGGAACGTCACCTCTGGCAGCTCATCCGGCAGCAGCGGGTGCAGCCACAGCGCGTCCGCGCGGGTCTCCACACCGCCGTAGCAGCGGATCACCATGTCCACGGTTCCCGCCATGGCCCCCAGGTGGATGCCCTCGCGGGTGGTGCCGCCCTGGGTGTCGGAGAGGTCGGCCTCCAGAGCCTCCTTGAACAGGTTCCAGGAGCCGGCACGGTCAAACCGTGCGGCGACCCAGCCGTGCACGAGGCGCGAGAGCGTGGAGCCGTGCGAGGAACGCGCCAAGTAGTACTCCACAGTCTTGCGGAAGTCCTCCATGGTCAGGTCATAACCCATGTAGTCGAGGGTCTCGATGAGCTCTGAGGCGGAGAAGATGTAGCAGAGCATGAGCACGTCAGCCTGCTTGGAGAGCTTGTACCGGTTGGTCGCATCGCCCTCGGCCTGCAGGATCAGGTCCAGCCGGCCGATGTTTCCGTACTTGGCGCGGTAGCCCTCCCAGTCGAACTCCATCAGGTCCTCATAGCCGTCGAACTGGCTGATGACTCCGTCCTGGTGGAAGTGCAGGCGCAGTCGCTGGGCGATGTGGTCCCACTTCTCCAGTTCGTCCTCGTAGATGTCCAGCCACTCCGAGAGCGGGTCGTCGCGGCTGTCGAGCTCACGGACCAGCCGCGCGGTGTGCCGCAGGACCCACGCGGCGAGCACGTTGGTGTAGGCATTATTGCGCAGACCTGAGCCGGGGGTGTCGGGGTAGCCGTCGTGATACTCGTCCGGCCCCATGACGCCTTCAATGTCATAGCGGTCCGCTTCGGCGTCGTAGGTGGTCATGGAGACGAAGAAACGGCTGATCTCCACCAGCATCTCCCCGCCGTAGTCGGAGAGGAAGGTGTAGTCCTGGGTGGCCTCGAAGTACTGCAGCACCGAGTAGGCGATGGCCAGGGAGACGTGGCGCTGGCGGTGGGAGTTGTCCGGCATCCACATCTGGGACCGGGGGTTCCACAGCTCGGTGGGGGTCTCCTCGCGACCGTCGGAGCCGGCCTGCCAGGGGAACATCGCGCCCTCGTAGCCCTCGGCGCGGGCGGCGGCTCGAGCCTCGGAGAGGCGCCGGAAGCGGTACATCAGGATGCCGCGGGTCAGCTCCGGACGGCGCAGTGTGAGCATCGGGTACATGAACATCTCGTCCCAGAAGAGATGTCCGCGGTAGCCCTCGCCTGAGAGTCCGCGTGCCGGCAGGGAGGCATCCAGATCGCGGCGAGCACCGAATGCGGTCTGCAGCACGTGGAAGGTGTGCAGGTTCAGGGCTAGCTGCTGGCGGGAGTGGCCCGGGCCGATCGAGACGGCGAAGCGGTGCCACAGCGCGCCCCACATCTCCTCGTGGTAGGTCAGCAGCTCGCGGAAGCGCGAGGCTCGCTGCACGCGCTTGACCGCGTTGTGCCACACCGTGGAGATTGCGTGATCGTGGGAGTTGGAGACCGCCGCGATCTTCTCGATCTTCACCGGCTGCCCGGCCTCGACCTGCAGGGAGATGTCGTGGCCGGCCACCAGGTCGCCTTCGAGCACGGGGCGACGCATCGGGTTGGTCATTCCCTTGGTGGTCACCGAGGTGCGGGTGGCGACGGCGATCTGCACCTTGGACTGGTTGGTCTGGGTCTCCAGGAGCACGGTCTCGCCGTCGACCTCCCGGGAGTCGACGGGCTCCAGATGGTTGCCGGCCAGTTCGCGGTCGGCGGCGACGTTCCGGTTGGCCACGCGGCCGTCAATCATCGAGCGGATGTTGATGTTGCCGGACCAGTTCTCGGCCTCGATCTTCATCTCCATGGCGGCCAGGTGCACCCCGGCCAGGGACTGGAACTGCCGGGTGGTCACACGGGTGCGGCGACCGTGCAGGTCCTGGAACCGGGCGATGCGCGTTACCAGTCCGCGCCGCATATCCAGCTCCTGGCGGTACTCGATGAGCTCCGGGGAGCCCGGTAACAGAGGCGTTCCGGCTTCCGGGGTGACCTGCAGGAAGGTCCAGTCCGGAATGTTGACCATGTGCTCGGTCTCGACCGTCTTGCCCATGATGTCGGTCTTCAGGCGATTGAAGACTCCCGCGATGTAGTTGCCCGGGTAGTGGGTGGCGTCCGCGGCGGTGCCGGGATAGGAGCCTCGGGTGCCCCAGTAGCCGTTGGCCATGGAGCACAGCACCTCGCGGGTGGGCTCTTCCTTGGGATCGAAGTTGTCGTAGACGAGCACCCAGTTCGGGTCGTAGGGGCGCGTGGTGCGTGTGGCCAGTTTGGCGACCGCGAGGTCCTTGACCACGATGTCGGCCCCGCCCTCCTTCAGGCGCCGCGGGTCCTCACCGCGGTTCAGGCCCACCACCATGCCGAAGTTTCCTGCGCGTCCGGCCTGCACGCCGGAGACAGCGTCCTCGATGACGATCGCGTCCTCGGGCTCAACCTGCATCAGGATCGAGGCGTGGAGGAACATATCGGGATTGGGCTTGCCGGGCAGGCCCAGCTCCAGGGCGTCGGTGCCGTCAACGATGACGTCAAAGGCATCCAGCAGTCCGGCGATGCGCAGGACCTCGCGCCCATTGCGGGAGGAGGTCACCAGGGCGATGGGAATGCCGTCACTGCGCAGCGTGGTGATCAGATCCACCGTGGAGTCGAAGACCTGAACGCCGTCGCGCTCCAGCACCGCCTCAAAGTAGGTCTGCTTGCGTGCGGCAAGACCATAGATGCTCAACGTCTCGGGGGAATCACCGGGTGCGCCTTCGGGGACCTGCAGGTTCCGTGCAGAGAGGAACGAGCGCACACCATCCTCGCGGGGGCGCCCGTCGACGAAGTTCAGGTAGTCCTCGTCGGTGAACTCCGGCTGGGGAGAGCCGGCGATCTGGTTCACCGCGGTGTCGAAGAGCTCCTTCCAGGCCTTGGCGTGGACGCCGGCGGTATCGGTGACCACGCCGTCCATGTCGAAGATCACGGCACGGAAGTGGCGCAGCGCGTGGCGCTTTGCTTCAGCACTGTGACGGAAGGGGTTCTCAAAGGGGTGCATCAATTACCTCACTCGAGGACGGTCAGGGCAGACGTACCGGTGCGTCCTTGCACGCGAAATCCATCGTAGGCCGGTTTCGCTGAACACCCATAGAGATTTCTGGGTTTCTGCTGTGTGTCTGCGGTCACGAGCGCGTTGCCTAACGGTGCTAGCGTGATCCTTATGCCGCGCAGGTCCAGCATCGAACTGACATTCCGTGAGGTCAAAGGCACCTCCAAGGAATCTGCCGTGGCCGCCGGCGTCGTGGTGGACTGGATCGACAAGACCGCCTACGCCTGCGCGGCTTCGTGGACCCGCAGTGCCTGCGTGACGTCCTACGTGGGCAATATGCACTTCACCGTGCCGATTCCGCGGGACACCCCGGTCACGGTCCAGGCGCGCGTGGTCCACACCGGGCGCACCAGCGTGCACATCCAGACCCGTGTACTCATCCGCCGCCGCACCTCCGGCGCTGAGAGTCCTGAGGCCGGGCAGGGATCGCCGGCACCCGACTCCTTGGATAGTCGGGATGCCCGTGAGGCTGCTCCGCTGGAGGACGACGACGCCGGCTGGACCGTGTGCACCGAGTGCTTCATGGTCTACGTGGCCATCGGTGAGGACGGCGAGCCCGCACAGGTGCCCAAGTTTGAGCCCACCACCGAGCTGCAGCGGCGACGCGACGTCGACGCCTCCCAGCGGATGGTGCATCGTCGTGAGATCGAGCAGACTATCCAGGACCTGCCGGAGTCCATGGGCACCTCGGAGGGACTGACGCTGCGGTTCATCGCCGACACGGACGAGCGCTACCCCGATGGCAAGATCCGTGGCGGTGCGGTGATGAAGTGGATCGACCTGGCGGCCGAAATCTGTGCGGAGCGGTACTGCGGCTACGACGTGGCCTCCGTGCTGACCGGTGGTGTGCGTTTCTACCGGCCCATCACCATTGGGGATCTCGTAGAGGTCGACGCGCGCATGGTGCTCACCGGCTCCAAATCGATGCATGTGCTGGTGCGTGTGCGCGCCGGCGACCGCTGGGAGCGTCACCCGGAGGTGGTGGCCTATGGACTGCCGGTCATGGTGGCTCCCGACGGGTCTGGCTCGGCGCGGTCCATCGCCCGCTGGGAGCCCATCAGTGATGAGGATCATGCGGTGGCTGAGAAGGCGCGCCGCATCCGGGACCTGCGTAACGCGACGCTGCTCAGCCCCAGTCCGCATACCTCCCAGGGCTGACGACGACGCCAGGTCCCTTCGCTAGGCTGGGTCACGATGAGCACCCCGCCTCCCATACAGAATCCATACGGACGGCCTCCTCACGAGCAGCCGGCCTCCCCTCAGCACGGCTTCTACCAGCACGGGGGTTACCCGCAGGGGCCCTATCAGCCGGTCCCGCAGTGGACGCCCCCCGAGCGGGTCAAACAGCCGGACTCCCGTCCCGGCCGTTTCCTCTGGTGGGACTTGCTGCCCACCGTGCCCTATGTGGTGCTGTTCTTCGGGCTGCCGCTCTTTTTCACCCTGGTCTTCGGCAGGCAGGAGAGCACCGGCGGGGAGGCCGAGGCGGGCATGGCCGACCCGATGCTCGTCTTCCTCGAGAACGCCATCATCTTCGGCGGCATTTTTGCCCTGTGCCTGCTTGTCTCGGGCAAGGCGCTCCTGCGTTCGACGATCACCTTCACCCACCGGGCCATCGCCTGGTTGAAGCTGCTGCTGATTCCGGCCATCTGGTTTGGCGTCATCCTCGCCAACTTGTTCATGACCCTGGTGATCTGGCGTCTGACGGGACAGGAGCCTGATACCAGCGCCAACCAGGCGGGCATCGAGGAGATGACAGGTGTGGTGCCGTTCTGGGCGGCTCTGGCGATCTTCGGCCTGATCGGCCCCTATGTGGAGGAGTACTTTTTCCGCCACCTGCTGGTCGGCAAACTCTCCCGGCACCTGAACATCTGGATCTGCGGTGTGATCTCGGTGGCGATCTTCGCCTTCATGCACGTAGCCGTGGAACTCTTCAGCGGTGACTGGATGCTCCTGCTGCTCACCGTGGTGCCCTACCTGACCATGTCGGTGGCCTTCACGGTGGCCTATATCCTCACCGGCCGGTCTCTGGCGTTCGTCTGGCTGCTGCACGCGTTCAACAACTGCGTAGCCCTGCTGGTCACCTACTACGTCCTGCCCTGGGCTGAAGAGCTCGAGGGCCAGCTCGAGGCAGTCCTGCGTGTCCTCCCGCTCTGACCGGGCTCCGGGGGCCTCCGACCCCCGTCCGCTGCCGCGGCAGATACTTGCCCTAGCTATTCCAGCTCTCGGTGCCCTGCTGGCCGAGCCGCTGTTCCTGCTGGCGGACACCGCGATCATCGGACGGCTCGGCGTCGAGCAGCTGGCCGGTGCCGCGCTGGGCATCACCGTGATGCACACCGTCACGGGCCTGATGATCTTTCTGGCGTACTCCACCACTCCCGCGGTGGCGCGCTTTGTGGGCGCAGGACGCATGGCCAAAGCGCTCGCCGCCGGGCGCGACGGGCTCTGGCTGGCGCTCATCCTCGGCGTCGTGCTGGGCCTGGCAGGGCTGGCCTTCGGCGAACAGCTGCTGCAGGCCATGGGCAGCTCCGGAGACATCCACCCCCACGCCTGGAACTATCTGCTGTGGTCGCTGCCGGGAGTACCGGCAATCCTGCTGGTCTTCGCGGCCACCGGAATGCTGCGCGGCCTGCAGGACACCAAAACGCCGCTGATCATCGCCGGCGCCGGCTTCGGCGGCAATATCGTGCTGAACCTGGTGCTGGTGCACCCGGTGGGCATGGGGACCGCGGGCGCCGCGCTGGGCACCTCGATCGCCCAGTGGGGTATGGCGCTGGTCTACCTGTGGCTGCTGGTCCCGCGGCTGCGCGCCGAGGTAGTGCCCCTGGGAGCTGACCCGTTAGCCCTTCGTCGGGCTGCGGCGGTGGGCAGCTGGATGATGCTGCGCACCGTCTCTCTGCGTGTTGCTGTGGTGGCGACAGTATTGGTGGCCACCGATCTCGGCCCCGAGGCGCTGGCTGCCCACCAGGTGGCCTTCACCATCTTCTCCACACTGGCCTTCGTGCTGGATGCACTGGCCATCGCCGCCCAGGCCCTCATCGGCCGCGAACTCGGGGCCTCGCGCCTGGCCGAGGCCAAGACCATGACACGGCTCATGGTGCTGTGGGGGGTCGGCTTCGGAGTGGTCACCGGGGCGGTGACCGCCCTGGCAGCACCGTGGCTGCCGGGACTCTTCACCCCGGATGAGCAGGTGGCCGCCGGCATCACCGCCGCGCTGTTCGTGCTCGCTGCGGCGCAGCCCATCGCGGGCTTCGTCTTCGTGCTCGACGGTGTGCTGATGGGCGCCGGAGACGTGCGCTATCTCGCGCTCGCGGGCGTGATCAACCTAGCGGTCTATCTGCCGGTGCTATGGCTCGTCGCCGCTCCGCCCCAGGGTGCCATCAGCCTGGACTGCGTCCTCTCGGATGCCGTCTGTCCGGCCGCGCCAGGCGGCACCGCAGCAATCGTGTGGCTGTGGGCGAGCTTTGCTGTGGTCTACATGGGAGCCCGGGCACTGACCTTAGGTCTCCGCGCAGCGGGCAGCCGCTGGCTGGTGCTGGGAGAGTCACGCTGACGGCCCAGAGACGACGACGGCGGTAGACTGACGGCCGTGCCCGTGAAGAGAACTCCCCCTGAGACCGCCCAGTCGCTGGCTCGTCCGGCCTGGCTGCGCGCCGGAACCACCATCGGCTTCTCCGTGTTCAGCATCGTCTGGCACGGCAATGCCTGGTTCGCCGATCTGTGGGACGGCAACGACCTCATGGTCGCCCGCATCGCCGTGGCGGCGTTCTTTGTGCTGACCGCGTCGATGGTCTGGGAGTACGTCAAACAGGAGGGCGTGCCGGAGGTGCTACGCGGGTCTCTGGCACTGGGAGCCGCCGCATGGCTCCTGACCGGCGTCCTGGTGATCTTCATGACCACTACCACCGGAGTCGCACTAGCCGCCGGCGCGGGGTTCCTCATTCTGGGACTAGCTGAGCTCTTCGGAGGCCTCAGGACCAGGAACGAGTTTGTGCCCTCCCGGGACCACGCGCTTCTAGGCGCCATCGGCGCGCTGACCGGTCTGCTGATGATCGCCTGGTGGGGCTTGGACATTCACGGCGTAATCGGCATCGCAGGAATGGGCATGATTCTCTCATCGGTTCTGCTGGCCATCGGTGCCGCGGGACTGACCCACGACGCCAAGCGCGCCGCTGCCTGACCACCCTGGAAGGCAGCGGGATGCGGGCCTACTTCTACGGCGCGTAGAATGGGTCAGTGCCTCGTGGGCAGTGCCGGTAAAGTTCTGGGCGCTGTGCCTGGTGGCGCATCCGACCGGCGGGTGAAGCTCCCGCACCCACAACCTCAAGGATCGAAGAACCTGTGGCTGAAGACTCCCCGCGCCGTTCCCTCAAGGAGACGGTCAAGGCTCCGCTGATCTTCTCCTTTGCCCTCGGCGTGCTTGCCGGCGCGGTGACACTCATGGTGACCTCCGGCGGTAGTGACAACCCCGATGTCACGCATGCGGGCATGAGCCTGGACAATCCGCTGAACCTTGCGCTCATCGCGTTCGGGATCGCCTTCATCGCCTCGCTGCTCATCGTCTCGATGCTGCAGCTCGCCTCCCGTGAGAATCCTGAGCACCTGGCGACCGGCTCGGGCGTCAACCGGAACTCGGAGGAGCTCTACCGCCAGCAGGTGGCTGAGCGTCGCGAGAAGGCCCGCCGAAAGAAGCAGCAGGAAGCCCGCGAGCGCGGCGAACAGCCTCCGTACGGCAAGGATGCCGATCCCGAAGGCTGAACGCCGCTGACCCCGGTGGGTCCGGGGAATCTCAGCCCTTCTTGGCTTTCTTCTTCGCCTTTTTGCCCTTCTTCTGCGTCTTCTCGCGCGCTTGAAGGAGCTCCTCCTTCATGCGGTCCCGGAACTCCTTGGCCGCAATAGCGGTGGTGGAGGTCGGGCGTGCCAGCTGATCAGCCTTTTCCGCGGCCGAGGGCTTAGTCATCTTCTTTCGCGCTGCTTCAGGCTGCTGCTCCGAGGGCTCAGTGTTCACCTTGCGCGCAGCCTGCCGTGCCCGGTAGGCCCGCACATGCGCGCGGTTGGCGCAGTTGCCGAAATCGCAGAAGAGTTTCGACCTGTTACGGGTCAGGTCCACGATGGCGGCATCGCAGTCATCGCCCTTGCAGATGCGCAGGCGGCCGGTCTCCTCCTCTACCACCAGGTAAGCCAGTGCGGCGGCGACGGTGGCCGTCATGACATCTGAGACCTGGGGGGAGACCGGAATCGGGACCTCCCGGAACGGTCCCCCCGGGGCATCGGAGCCGACGACTTCCAGACGGGTGCCGACTCCTTCCAGGAGTTCGTTGAGAACGTCCAGCGGCTCCTGCGATTCGATGGGCGCGGCTTCCCAGAGGGTCCGCAGGCGGCCACGCAGGGCCCTGACGCGTTCCACCTGCTTGCGGTCAGCTTTGGACGCCGGCCACCTCAGCTCGGCGTCGCGGTCAGCCAGGTACTGCTTCAGACCCTCCACGCTCTCCAGTGTGTCGGGCGTGGGTTTCGCGCTCTTGATGCCATCCGAGGTATTGATCAGATCAGCGGCGGCAGTCAGGGCACGGTTTATCTCTGCGTTGAACATGCAGCTTCTCCTGACGGTTCAGTACGCCAGCGTGGGAACGGCCACATCTGGCGTTATAGGTGCAACGGGGGTCGGGCCTGTCCCGGGTGTTGCCAGTACCCAAGCGGCCGCGACCGGTGACCTGAATTGTACCCGTCCGCCTCTGACCAGCACGGATGTGTCTCACGGGGTGTTACTCGTGCGTTGCAGACTTCTGGTCGGTCCGCCGCATCGCGCGGTGATCGTGCGCTGATCAGGGTCGATGTCTTGCTGGTGAGAATTACTGGGGTGCCATCAGCTGCTGGAGGCGCTCTAGAGAAGCTCGGATGTTACGCGCATTCTCTGCCGGAACCTTCACGGCGGACAGGACGGCCCGGGCCAGTGGGTTCTGACCCGTGGCGTCATAGGTCTCGGTCACTACGGTCGCTTCGCCGTCGTTGATCGGCTGCATCTCCCAGCGCCACCGGTGGCCCGTGGGCTGACGCCACTCCACGACTCCGCCGGTCCCCGTGCCTGCCTCGGGCGCCCGCGCGCGGGTCACCTTCAGCGGCAGCCGGTAGGGGAGCCCGAACTTGCGCATATGCACACTGAACCGTGCGCCCTCGCTCAACACGTGCGGGCCTACCGCTCGGTCCCGCACGGTGCCGGAACCGTCCAACTCATGGTGCCGATGAGGATTCGACACCAGAGCCCAGACTTTCTCCGCGGGGACTGGGAGGGTCACCGCGTACCCCACGGCATGTTCGCCTGCCCTGATTGGCTGCGGTGCGGAGCTTTTCTCAGGAGTGCCGGTCTCGGGAGTGCCCATGGGCCCAGTGTAGACATCCGTGTCGGTGGGGGTCTCCCATCAAGGTGGTGATCAGGCTAACGCCGGACTGTTCTGCCTTCGTGAGGGTCGTCATGGTAATTCTTGTGAGATGAGTTCCTTGGGCAGGCGAGGCAGAGCGCGCAAGCTGGCGGCTCAGGCTGCCGTGGAGGAGGCCGCGCACCCGACCATCACCACGCGGACTCAAGCCGAGACTCAGGCCCGGCTGCAGGTGCTCATCGAGTCCCGCGCCATCTGGAGCGCCATCATCGGTGGCCTCATCGGTCTGGGAGTGGGCTTCGTGGTCTTTCCGGGGCAGCGGCCCGCCTTGGCGGGGGACGAGTCCATTCAGTTCTACGGTGCCATCGTCGGCGGCGTCACCGGAGGTCTGGCGTTCCTCTTGGGCTACACCCTCAACGCTCGGCTGGCTAACATCTGGCTGGGGCAGCGGCCCCGTCTGCGCCAGCTCATCGATACCCTGGCGCTGCTGGTGGTGCATTCCTCCATTGCGGTGATGGCCGCCCTGGGGTTGTTTCGCATTTTTCAGGAAGCGTTCATCGGGCTGACCGTGGACCACATTGCGGGCGCGGTGCTGCTGGCCATCGTCGGGGGAGTGGCGGCCTACTTCAGCTTCAACTCAGGAGCGCGGATCACCGCCTTCAGCCTCTCGACGCTGCTGGCAATCTTCATGGCATCCGGTGTGCTGGTGTCCATGATCTTTGCGGAGAACCCGTTCTGGTGGCACGTGATGTTCTCCGAGCTGGGCACCGGACAGGCCGGCCTGACCAGTTTCTGGACCTTCAACACCACCCTGATCGTCTCGGGGATCATCATCACCACCCTGACCGCCTTCATCACACGGGACCTGGAAATCTGGGCGGCTCATGCCAAGCGTCAGCACGCCCGGCGGCTGAACCGGCGGTCCGAGGAGCGCCGGGCGCAGAAGGGGCGGGTGCCGGTGCGCACCCGCATCTCCAACGCCTTCAGCCGGCACGTGCACACCCCCCGGGTCATGGTGGTGCGAATCACGATGATCAGCATGGGGCTCTCCCTGGCCGGGGTCGGCCTCATCCCGATCAGCCTCCACCACGACGGGCATGTCATCGTCACCGCCGCCTTCGGCGTCTGTTTCCTGTTCCTGCTGCTGGGCATGCCTTACTGGCTGCCGGGCTTTCCGTGGACCTTTTACCTGCTGAGCTACCTCTCGGCCTTTGGACTGCTGTTCGCGGCCAGCCTGTGGTGGCCTGTGGGTTATTACAACCTGACCTCATTGGAGCTCATCGCGGCAGCGGTGCTGTTCTCCTGGCTGATCGTTTTCATCCGCAATATCGCGGCGCTGGTGGAGCAGATTCGCAGTATCGAGGCCAGCGACGCCGAGGGAGCCGCGCGGTCGGGAACCGAAGCTTCAGGCGTGGATCCGGACGAGAGTCGTTCATTAGTGGGTCAGGGTTCCCCCGCCCGCGGAACCAACGCTTCAGGCGTGAAGCCCGATGAGAGTCGGGCGAGAGCGTGGCGGGGTTCCCCCGCCCGCGGAACCAACACAGAGGACACACCATGAGCCCAGTAGCTGCCGTCGTCGGATCTGGACCCAACGGCCTCACCGCCGCCTGCGCCCTGGCCAGAGAGGGCTTCGATGTCACGGTCTACGAGGCGGCCGAAGCCCCCGGCGGTGCGCTGCGCTCCGCCGAACTCTTCGGCGAGGGGATCATCAGCGACCTCGGGGCCAGCGTGCACCCGCTCAACATCGCGTCCCCGGCCTATGACGAGCTGCTGGCGGGCCACGACCTGGGGTGGCGGCACCCAGAGATTCCCGCTGCGCATGCCCTGGACGGCACCAACGACGCCGCCTCGCCGGTCCTGCTGCGATCCTCGTTGGAGGAGACTGCTGCGGGACTGGGAGAGGACGGGGTGCGATGGCGTCAGCTCATCGGACCCATGGTGGAGCATTGGGACGCGGTGCGCCGGGCCGCGTTCACCCCGCCGAGCCGGCCTTTCACCGGGGCGACCAGATCCGGTCAGGGTGGAGAAGCTCCTTCCCTGCGGCCGCAGGTGGGGCAGCTGGCCCACCGCGCCCATGCACTGCTTCAGGTAGGTGCCCGCGGAGGTCTGCCCGCAGCGGCCTTTGCCCGGCTGTTCCGCTCAGACCGGACCCGGGCGCTCTTTGCCGGTCTGGCTGGGCACTCGACCGCGCCGCTGACAAGGCCCATGACTTCAGCATTTGGAGTGATCCTCGCTGCGGTTGCTCACTCCAGCGGCTGGCCGGTGGTGCAGGGCGGCTCCCAACGGATCGTCGACGCTCTCACCGCGGAGCTTCATTCCCATGGAGGACGGATCGAGACAGGTTTCCGGATCGAGGGGGTGCACGAGGCGCCGCTGCCTGCGGGCCGTCGTGGCATCCGCCGCGATCTGCGCCGCCGGGGCTGGCGACTGGAGGGCGTGCGACGCGCCCATGAGGGAGCTCGCGCTCGCCGGCGCACCGCGGAGGAGGTCGCCGACGTCGTCGTGCTGGATGTGACGCCGGCCCAGCTGCTGCGTCTGCAGGGGCTGAACTTCCCCCAGGGCGTGCAGAGCGCCCTGCGCCGTTGGGAGTACGGGTCTGCGGTGGTCAAGGTCGACTATCTGCTGCATGGACCCGTGCCCTGGTCCCAGCCCGAGCTGGCCCGCGCCGGCACGGTGCACCTGGGCGGGACGGCGGAGCAGATCGTGCTGAGCGAGGCGGCTGCCCACCGCGGCGTGCTGCCGGGGCGACCCTATGTGCTCATGGCCCAGCCCAGCGCAGCAGATCCCACCCGCACCCCCGATGACCGGACCGTAGCCTGGGCTTATGCGCATGTGCCCCGCGGGCTGGACGCCACCGGGACGCGCCGGGCGGTGACGCTCATTGAGGAGGAACTCAGCAGGCAGGCCCCCGGATTCCGGGATGCCGTGGCCCAGCGCCGAGTCTGGGGTCCAGCAGAGCTGGAGTCCTGGAACGAGAACCTGGTGGACGGCACCATCAGCGGTGGCCTGCCGACGCTGATGCAGACGTTCTCGCGCCCGGCCCGGCCGTGGAAGCCGTACACCACGGGGGTGGAGGGCGTGTATCTGTGCTCCTCGGCCACGCCCCCCGGGGGCGGGGCGCACGGTATGGGCGGCTGGAACGCAGCCCACCGGGTGCTCCGAGACGTGCAGGGCTAGCCGGACCACAGCCGGCGCCCATCGAGTGGAAGATTCCTTCCGGATATTCCCCCGAAACCGGTGCTTTAGCGGGACAGATCTTCCACTCGATGGGCGGTGCGCGCTATGCCCACCGCTGAGACTTAGCCCAGCAGCAGGGAACGCAGCGCGGATTCCGGGGTGCGCGAGGTGTCCAGCAGCTGCCCCCGACGGTACTTTTTGAAGACCCGCGGGTCGATGTAGGAGCTCTTGGCGACCGCGGGCGTGTTGCCCAACCCGTCTGCGCAGGCCTGTACCGCGCGTCGTTCCGCCTTGGCCCGTTCACGCTTGGTGGTGGCGGGGCCGGTGCGCGCTAGTGATTCGACGGCCAGGATGGTTCCGCGCAGGGTGCGGAAATCCTTAGCCGTGAATCGGCCACCGGTGACCTCCCGGACATAAGCATTGAGCTGAGAGGGGCGCACAGAACGACGACGGCGTCCTTCCCGCCAGCTCAGCAGGGTGGCCCGGGTCCTGCCTTCAGTCAGCTGCTGCAGCAGGGGTGCCAGGTCGGAATCGGTGACGCTGATCTCCTGTTGCTGGCCGCCCTTGCCAGGAAAACACAGCGTGATGGTGGTGTCCGCGACGGTCACGTGGCGGCATTGCAGAGTGGTCAGGCCCCGGTTGCCGCTGCGTCGGAGATACGTGGTGGAACCCGCTCGCAGGGCTCCGCGGTCTAACAGGCGGAAAGCTGCAGCGAGCACTTTCTGCTCGGTCATGCCCTCTGCGTGGAGCGCGGCGGTGACCCGTGCCCGGGCAGCGGGCAGACGGGCCGCGAGGTCCAGGGCGCGGGAGAACTTGCCCCGATCGCGCCGGGCTGACCAGTCATCGTGGTAGATGTACTGGCGCCTGCCGGCGTCGTCGGTGCCCACCGCCTGGACGTGACCGTGCTCATCCGCACAGATCCACACGTCTGTCCAGGCCGGGGGAATGGCCAGTCGCTCGATCCGGGCACAGTCGCTCTCAGCAGCCGGCTTGCCCGCGGCATCCACATAGGTGAAGCCCTCCCGGGCTTCCCGGCGTTGGAACCCTGAATCCTCGACCGGTCTCACGCGTTTGAGCCGCGGCATGGGGACCTCCTTCTCCTCAACGGATCTGAGGCTAATACCCCCTGCTCAGAGCAACCTTGATGGGATCGGTGGGTTCCCCGGCGGAGGGCCCGAGCTGTCACCGCCGGAGCACGACCGTGTGCCCGTTGTTGATGTGGAGTACCAGGTGCTCCTCGGTGGCCTGGACCCCCGAGATCAGAGCCAGCTCGCCCCCGGAGTCGCGCACCTCTCCGGTGCGCTCTTCAATGATGCGGTAGTTCGGTGCCCCTTCCTCCCAGGTGTCGCTGAACAGCAGCCATCCGCTGTCGGTCTCTGCGGCCTGTTCGAGGTAGTCAGCGGCACCGGCGGACTCCAGGGTCCAGAGGCGCTCACCGGTGGCCAGGTCATATCCGGTCAGCTCGGTCCGTTCCCCGCTGTCGGGATACTCCTCAGTCCAGTCCTCGTCTTCCTGGCGGACCAGTACGTCTCCCCAGAGGGCAAAGGCCCCGGGGGACTGGCCCACCGGAAGGTCGGTGCTCCACAGCGGGTCTCCGGACTCATCCACCAGTTCCATGGTCCAGCTGACCGGACAATCGCTGAGCCCTTCACTCCAGCAGCGGTGGTCATGAACCTCATCCTCGGCGATCATCTCGGCGCGCAGCATCACCGCGGCACCGGGGATGTGGTTCCCGGCGTCCCCCAGGGAGGCCACCGCGGGAACGCTGACCTGGGGCACCTCGTCCGTTGATGCGTACTCCCACACCACCGAGCCGTCGTCGGGATCAAGGGCTGGGCTGGGCACCGCGGAGCCGGGCAGGCTAGTCTGCCGGCGCTCGCCGTCGCGGGCCGCGGCTAATCTCGAGTTCAGCGAGTAGTCAAGGTAGTCGCCGGTGTCATGCTGCTGGCCGGCCGGGGCGGCGATGCGGCTCGGCAGCGGAAGCCAGGAGCGGATGAGTGCACCAGAAGGGGTGCGTGCCACGGCGCCGGGCACCCGCAGGCTGGGCTCGGTGGAGTCTGATTCCTGCTCCCAGATCAGCCGCTCCTCCTCAGCCTCATACAGGGCGATGACATGCCGGTAGCCCAGGTCCGTGGCCTCACCGTCGCTGGTGGTGAGGTGAACTAGGAAGCGGTCCTCGCCCACTCCCTGCACACTTCCGGTCACCGCAGGAACACGATGCTGCAGAGCCTCTTCCGGCAGTGCGCCCACCAGGTCGTGACAGTCGCGGAGCTCGCCGGTCTGCAGGTCGAAGGAGCGCAGTTCCAACCGGGCCTTGTCGCCGGGGACGCTTCGGCTCTGAAGACCCACCAAGCGGTCGGAGGTCATCGCCTGCGCCCCGGGACGCAGCAGCCGAGGAAGGTCGCCCTCGTAGGCCCAGTCGAACCGACGCTCGGCATAATCAGCCCGCGCCGTGCTCTCGCTGTCGCCGAAGGAGTCGTCGGGATCCGAGAGCACAAAGGTCTCGGCGTCGAGGGTCACCGCACGCGCCGAGCCATGAACCTCCTGCAGGCTCAGCAGCAGAGGCTCCGCCCCAATAGCCTGGGCCAGCTCCTCCACGTGGGCCACGTCCTCGGTGTAGTCGAACTCCCAGTCCGAGCCGTCCTCAAAGGACAAGGTGCCGGCGACCTCGGCGGTTTCCCAGTCCTGAAAGACCTGGCCGAACTTCAGTCCCTGCGCGGACTCGTAGCCTGCACCAACCCCGCACCGCAGTCCCGCAGCGTCGAGAACCCGCTGGGGCACCGGGAAAGAGAACAGTACCGCCGCGAGCACAGCCAGGATCGCCGTGGCCGCGATCCAGCGACCCCAGCGTCGCCGCGGTTCGGCCCTCTGCGGCGACGATCTCTTCTCAGGCGCGTCCCTCATGTCATCTGTCATCTCCCCGGCCCCTGCCCGTTCCGTGCTGAAAGCATCGAGCACGGCACCCCCGTCAGAGGTGGCCCGGGGAGCAGTGCCGGCAGATCAGGCGCTGCGCGGGCTGGTGGCGTTGTAGTGGGAGGGAGCGTCGGGCCCGGAGGTGTTGAGATGGGTTGAGGCGTTGGGCCCGGCTGGAGGCATTGCGCCCGACTGCGGACGGGCCTCGGCAGAGGCCTAAAGCGCCTGCAGAACCAGCATGGCAGCCACGCCCACCATGGTGACTCCGACGATGACGTCGATCACCTGCCAGGTGCGCGGCCGGTTGAGCAGTCCCGCCAGGGCACTGCCGCCGCCGGCGAGCAGCGCGTGCCACAGCACGCAGGCCACGATGGCGCCTGCGGCGAAGAACCACCGGTCCTCTGCGAAGCTGTTGGCCATAGTGCCCAGCACCACCAGGGAGTCCACCCAGGCGTGGGGGTTGAGGATGCTCAGCGTCAGGGCCGTGCCGGCCACCGTGGAGACCTTGGAGACATGCGTGACGTGGACGCGCTGGCGTGCCGCAGTCATGGTGGCGGTCTCCGACTCCGAGGTCTGAGCGGGGGCAGTCCCGTCCGGGTTCAGCATCGGGATTTCAGAGGTCATCGCCACATGCACAGTGTGAGAGGGGCCGGACGGCGAGGAGCCGGGGGAGAGGGCCGAGGAGTCGTCGTCGGCCCCGGCGCCGGGGCGGGCGGTGAAGGCGGAGCGGAAGGAGCGGTAGGCAAACCACAGAATGTAGGCCACGCCTAGCCAACGCAGCACTTCCAGCATCCAGGGGGCATGGTCCAGCAGGGCGCCCACGCCCGCGGTGCCGAGGCTGATGAGCAGGATGTCGCCCACCAGGCAGCAGGCCACAGCCAGCAGCACTCGGTCACGGCGAAGCCCCTGGCGCAGCAGAAACGCAGCCTGCGGCCCAATGGCCACAATCAGCGCCAGGCACGTCAGAAACCCGGTGAGCAGCACGGTCATCATGAGCTCCATTCTTAGGGCCCCTACGCATCCGTGCCAGCGCATTATTCTTCAGAGTCTGAAGGATTCCTTCAGATGTTCGTTAAGCTGATCCCATGAACACGGATCATCTGCGCGCCTTCGTCATGGCGGTGGATGAAGGCACCTTTGAGTCGGCTGCCGCGATCCTGCGCATCAGCGGCTCCGCTTTCTCCCAGCGGATCAAGGCACTAGAGAAGGAAGTGGGTCAAGTGTTGCTGACCCGCACTATCCCGGTCACTCCCACCGAGGCCGGGCAGCAGCTGCTGCGCATTGCGCGTCAGACCATCCTGCTGGAGGACGAAGCGCGCCGCAGTCTCGGCTTCCGCGGAAGCTCGGTGAACTTCCGCCCCACCATCACCCTCTCGGTGGCGGTCAACGCCGACACTCTGGCTACCTGGTTCCTGCGAGTTCTGCGCGAGGCCGCCACGTGGGACGACGTCGAACTTCACCTGCACACCGAGGACCAGGAGCACACCCACGAGCTGCTGCGCAACGGCACGGTGGGTGCGGCGGTGACCGAGCACCCCACTCCGGTCTCAGGCTGCCAAGCGGAGGCCCTGGGCACCATGCGCTACTGGCCGGTGGCCAGCGCCGAGCTGCTGGACCGGCACCGGGGCGAGGACGGGAAGGTCCAGTGGGCGCGAGTGCCCCAGATCGACTACAGCGTGCGCGATTCCACCCAGCGCACCGCCCTGGCCGCACTGGGGGTCACGACGCCGGCCATCACTCACCTGGTGCCCTCGGTGCAGGCCTATAACGCCGCCGTCGGCTACGGGCTGGGCTGGGGCATGATTCCGGACTCCATGCTGCCTGCCGGGGTGAAGGAAGGGAGGCACCGAGATCTGCAGATCATTGAGGAGATCCGTCCCGACGACGTCGAGCTCCACTGGCAGCACTGGTCCACCACCACCCCCGCTCTGGACCGGCTTACGGAGGCCGTACAGCGCGCTGCCGCGAGGGGCCTGGGCTGAGGCTCGCGGAGGGCGACACATATTAAAAGTTAAAATTTGAAGGAATGTTGGCGGCGTCGTCGTGGTTGCACCGGGTATGACGCAACTCAGCGACGAACGCCAGAGCCCCCAGTTCGAATTTGGCCTGCACACCTTCGGTGACGTGACCTCCACGGCCGACGGCTCGCGCCAGCTCTCCCAACCGGAGGTGCTGCGCAATGTGCTCGCCGAGGCCCAGCTGGCCGACCGCTCGGGCGTGGACGTCTTCGGGGTTGGTGAGCATCACCGCCCCGACTACGCCGTCTCGGCTCCCGATGTGGTGCTGGCCGGCATCGGCACCTCCACTGAGCGAATCAAGCTGATCTCCGCGGTCACCGTGCTCTCCTCCGATGACCCGGTGCGCGTGTATCAGCGCTTTGCGACCATTGATGGACTCACCGGCGGCCGCGCTGAGGTGTCGCTCGGGCGCGGTTCCTTCATCGAGTCCTATCCGCTCTTCGGCTACGACCTCTCCGACTACGAGAAGCTCTTCGAGGAGAAGGTGGACCTCTTCGTCAAGCTGCGCAGCGAGGGCAAGATCAACTGGAGCGGAGACACCCGTGCTGGGCTGAAGAACCAGGAGATCTTCCCCAAGACCGAGCATGAGCGCGGGCTTCCTACGTGGATCGCGGTCGGCGGGACGCCGAACTCTGTGGTGCGCGCAGCCCGCCATGCAGTGGGACTGGAGCTAGCCATCATCGGTGGGGCCCCGCACCGCTTTGCCCCGCTGGTGGACCTCTACAAGCGCGCCCTGGTGGAATTCGGGCACGCCGCCAGCCCTGAGACTGCCGACTTCCGCGTGGCTAGCCACTCCCACGGGTTCATCGCGGACACCGATGAACGCGCCCGGGACATCTTCTACCCCTCGTGGGCTGAGACCATGGCGCAGCTGGGCCGGGAGCGCGGGTGGGGCAACGGCTATCCCTCGCGTGAGCAGTTCGAGCAGGAGATCACCCACGGCGCGCTCTTTGTGGGCTCCCCTGAGACGGTGGCGGAGAAGATCGTCAAGACCCAACAGCAGCTGGGGATCTCACGCTTCGGCCTCAAATACGGCAACGGCTCCCTGGCACACGAGCACATGATGGAGGCCATCGAGCTCTACGGCACTAAGGTCAAGCCGCTGGTGCTTGAGCGCCTCCAGGGCTGAGCTGACGCAGAGCAGGGGGCGGGGAAGGTCGGACGGCACTCCCCGCCCCATCTCTTGCGGTGCCAGAGCAGGGGGCGGCGAACCGGCAGGGCGGGGCATCCGAGGCTCTGTTCGCCGCGGTCTGACCGTTGCTTCCGCAGTTTGAGTCACGATGCCGGTGTTCAGCGGGCCCAGAACGGGTCTGCGTGACCACAACTCCGGAAGCAACGACGGCTCCCGCTCCTGAGCTCCGGGCGCCGTACGGTCTGTCCTGGCAATCCCCAGCTTCCAGTCAGCGCCGGTTGAGCGGGCGCCCATACTCTGTGCCCGTGACTCAGCAGGGCCGAAGCAGTAATCAGCACGACGTCGACCGCCACCCCGAGGACACGGAGAATCAGGGCCAGACCGAGGTGACTGAGGGACAGGACGACCCTCAGGAGTCAGCCTCTGCCGAGCGGGCTGCCGCCGATACCCCCGCCATGGGCTCCGATAAAGGCCCGGGTGATGCTGAGGACTTCACGATCGCCATCTACAGCGACCCGGGGCGCACCTCCCTGCACATGCGTAAGCTCATGGAGGAGCAGGGGCAGAAGTGGAGTCGCGGCGCCACCATCAAGCACAAACAGCTGCTGATCCCGCTGCGTCAGGACGCGACCCTGGACTTGGACGAGGTCCTGAAGTGGGCGCGTGAGGACGGTGCGGACCTCTCCATCATTCTCACCGAGGTTCCGCGCACCGCCGGCCGTCGCGCCAAGGCGGTGGAGCTGCACTTCCGGGAGAAGATGGGCGTGATCTCTTTCCCTGCACTGGGGCCGGTGGCCTTGAAGGCGAGTCTGCGCCGTGAGCTGCGCCGCTGCGTGGACGCCCTGCTCTACCACTCGGTGGATGAGGCGCGTGAGAAGGGCGGAATCCTCACCCACGTGGAGTCTCAGGAAGGACGCGAGACGGCGTTCATCACCCCCGCGGGGCTCTTTCCCGGACGCGTGTGGATGACGCTGGGCATGGTCGCGGCCAACGAACCCTTCTGGTCCCTGACCAAGCTCTCGGGCGTCTTCGCCGCCGCCGCGGCCACGGGCGCCTTCGGCATCTTCTTCAGCACCATCTGGGAAATGGCCAACTTCCTGCCGGCATGGCGCCTGGCGATCGTCTCGGTCATTGTGATCTCCATCGTGGTGCTGTGGCTGATCCTCGCCAACCGGCTGTGGGATCGCCCCAACGCCGTGGGCGGGCGCAAAGAGGCGGTCATGTACAACGCCTCCACCGTGGTGACCATGGTGGTCAGCGTGACCTCGCTCTACCTGCTGCTCTTCGGCGGCATCCTCGGCATGGGTCTGCTGCTGATCGAACCAGCGTTCATGGCGCAGAACATTGGGGAGGACGAGGCCACGTTCATGAATTACGTGGATGTGGGCTGGCTGTCTGCCTCGATGGGGGTGGCGGCCGGCGCGATCGGCTCCAACTTCGACGACGACGCCGACCTCCAGCGCATCACCCAGGGCTCCCGTGAGGCCCAGCGCTACCCCAAGGACGAGCGGCAGCGCTGAAACCTCAGCTGTGCTGCGCTGAGCCTCGGGTCAGGCTCTGCCGGCTAGGTACAGGAAGCCGAAGCCCAACGCCACGGAGAGCAGGCCCCACAGCACGATGGATACCGCCATCCACAGCATCACCAGGTGGCGATTGGCACCGAAGGAGACCATCAGCGGCGCAGTGAACTGGCTGGGCAGCGCGAAGGGGCCGAGGATGGCCACTCCGGGGACCCCGAAGCGGTCGAAGTACTTCTTGATCTTCGCGCGCCGTGCCGTCTGCTTCTCTGTCAGGTCTTTCGGGGCGGCGTTCTTGGTGCGGGCCGAGCGAAGGCTGTGTGCACCGTAGACCAGGACGGCCACGGCCGCCGCATTGCCCAGTACTCCGCAGAGCAGTGCAGCCCACCACGGCATGCCTACGACCATGCCGATGAACGGTCCGCTGTAGGACTCGATGAACGGCACAGCACTGATGGCCAGCAGGCCCAGCCATTGCAGGGCCTCGGGTAGCCCGTCGACCCAGTTCTGCAGGTCGGCGATCCAGCTGCCCTCCTGCACAGGGTTCATCTCGGCGGAGCGGGCAGCCAGGGTCGTCGACAGTGTGCTGATCATGGGTTTCATTATGGGTATCGCTCGTGCCTCAGTCGTCATCCCTGGTGCGTATCTCGGTTGCCTGACGCGCCTGCGGCGGGAGAGGAGGTCATCGTGCCTGCCGTGCCCTCATCCCCCCGGGTGGCTTGCACTTGTGCAAAAATGCGAGAGTGCATAAGATGCACTAGTGCAAGAAGATCTGACGCAGCGTGAACGCAATCAGCGCGACACCTGGAATGCCATCCACGACGCCGCCTTCACCCTGGCCCGTGACGAAGGTCTGCAGGCGGCGACCGTCGATGCCATCGCCTCTCGCGCCGGGGTCTCCCGGCGCACCCTGTTCAACTACTTCCCCACCAAAGAGGACGCCGTGCTCGGAGCTCGGCTGCCCTCACTTCCCCAAGAGATCGTGGAGCGCTTCACCTCCTCCGAGGAGGATGACCTGACGCGCGTCTCCCGCCTGCTGCTGGATGTACTGCGCACCTCCCTCTCCCGGGAGACCTCCGCGCGCCGCTTCGAGATCGTCAAGCGCCATCCCGGTCTTCGCGGCCGCATGATGCAGCTGCTCGCCGAAGTGGAGCACCTGGTCAGCGATGTACTGCACGGCCGGGTCGACGCCGATCCGGAAGCCCTGCTGCACACCCCGGCCGATGAGCGTGGCGTCCACGCACTGCTCATGCTGGCAGGAACCATCACCAAGCATGCCTATGCCCAGTATCAGGATCGCGGCGCGGGAGAGGTCGAGGACTACCTCGAGGATTCTGTGGCGCTCTTCAGGAAAGTGGTTGATGAGACGCGATGACCTCTCGTGATGCCCGTTCAGATTCCCGCACCCGTGACGACGCCGGCGGCCTCGCGCCCAGCATCAGCGAGCCCGCCTCGACTCCGGAGGATCAGCCCGCGCAGGGCCACAGGCTCGGACTGATCTTCTCCGCGCTGATCCTCACGATGCTCATGGCATCGCTGAGCCAGACCGTCCTGGCTACCGCCCTGCCCACGATCGTCGGTGAGCTCAGCGGGGTGGAGCACATGGCGTGGGTGATCACCGCATTTATCCTGGCCTCCACGGTGACCATGCCGGCCTACGGCAAGCTCGGCGACATGTTCGGGCGCAAGCCGCTGTTTCTGATCGCCATTGCGCTCTTCGTGGTGGGGTCTGCTGTCGGGGGAGCTGCACAGGAGATGCCGCAGCTCATCGCTGCCCGCGTTGTCCAGGGACTCGGCGGCGGCGGACTGATGATCCTCTCCCAGGCCACCATCGCCGACGTCGTCCCGGCGCGCGAGCGCGGCCGCTACATGGGGGTCATGGGCGGGGTCTTCGCCTTCTCCTCCATCGCCGGGCCCCTGCTGGGCGGCTGGCTGACCGATGGTCCGGGCTGGCGCTGGACGTTGTGGCTGAATGTGCCGCTCGGGCTCCTATGCCTGGTAGGCGTCGCGGTGCTCCTGCGCCTGCCGGCCAGGCCGCCGCGGGACCGGGGCCGTATTGATGTGTGGGGAATGCTGCTGCTCGCCATCGCCACCACCGCCGTGGTCCTGATCGCCACCTGGGGCGGGGCGGAGTACGCCTGGGTGTCACCGCTGATCCTCGGTCTGATCGCCGCCGCCCTGGTGGCCGGTGGACTCTTCGTCTGGGTGCAGTCGCGGGTGAGCGAACCGATTATGCCGCTGCTGCTCTTCCGCAACCGCAACTTTGTGCTGACCCTGGTGGCCGGCCTCATCACAGGCGTGGCGATGTTCGGAGCCTTGGGCTACATGCCCACCTATCTGCAGATGGTCACCGGCTACAGTCCGGCCCAGGCGGGGCTGCTGATGATCCCCATGATGGGGGCCCTGCTGGTGGCCTCGATTGTGGTGGGCCGCCGGGTGGCCATCACCGGGCGTTACAAAACCATCATGGTCGCGGGCACCGTGATCACGGCTCTGGGTCTGGGGCTGCTCTCCACGGTCAACGCCGATTCCCCCATTGTCCTGGAGTGCCTCTACCTGGGCGTGCTGGGCCTGGGGCTGGGCTGCAGCATGCAGCTGCTGACCCTGGTGGCCCAGAACTCGTTCTCCTGGCGATTGGTAGGTACGGCGACTGCCGGACAGAACTATTTCCGCCAGGTGGGGGCGACCCTGGGGTCCGCGGTGGTGGGAGCGCTCTTCGCCTCTCGCCTCCGCGACCTGCTGGCGGGGAACCTGGGCGGCAGCTCCGGCACGGCGGATATGAACTCCCTCACGCCGGAGGCGGTGCGGCAGCTACCTGAGCCGCTGCACACGCTCGTGGTCGAGGGGTATAACGAGGCGCTCATGCCCCTGTTCCTCTGGATGGTTCCCCTGGTTCTCGCCGCCACGGTGCTGCTGCTGTTCGTGCAGGAGAAGCCCCTGGCTACCACGATCGACCAGGACTGAGCGAGCGAAGCCAGAAAGGCCAAGATACTGAGAATTAATAGCAATAAAGCGAGGGGAGAAAAGCTCGCGTTCCGGGCTCCGGTAATGCCAGGATGAAGGGGTAAAGACCACCCCATCCCATGCGTCCGCATCAGCCCGAAGGAGACCCTCGTGCCTCAGACCGTCAACGGCGTCGTCGTCCGCGAAAAGAACGTCCCTGCCGTCATCGAGCAGATCGTCATTCCTGATCCCGGCCCGGGTGAGGTCGTCGTCGACGTCCTGACCTGCGGCGTCTGTCAGACGGATCAGCACTTCCAGCAGGGCGAGGTGGGCGATAACTTCCCCTACCTGCTCGGCCACGAGGCCACCGCCCGGGTCTCCCAGATCGGTGACGGAGTGACCAACGTCAAGGTTGGCGACAAGGTCATCCTCAACTGGCGCGCCGTGTGCGGGGAGTGCCGGGCGTGCCGCAAGGGCGAGCTGAAGTACTGCTTCAACACCCACAACGCCGCCCAGAAGATGACGCTCACCGATGGCACCGAGCTGGAGGCCGCCCTGGGCATCGGGGCCTTCGCAGAGAAGACCCTGGTCCACTCCGGCCAGTGCACGGTGATCGACGACGTCGAGGATTCCTCCAACGCCGCCGTCGGCCTGCTCGGCTGCGGCATCATGGCCGGCATCGGTGCGGCCATCAACACCGGTGAGGTCAAGCGCGGCGAGTCCGTCGCCGTCATCGGAGTCGGCGGGGTCGGCACCGCGGCCATCGCCGGCGCCAAGCTCGCCGGCGCCACTACGATCATCGCCGTGGACATCGACCCGCGGAAGCTGGAGAAGGCCCAGGAGCTGGGCGCGACCCACACCGTCAACTCCAAGGAGACCGACGCCGTGGAGGCGATCCGGGAGCTCACCGGAGGCTTCGGAGCCGACGTCGTCATTGACGCCGTGGGACGCCCCGAGACCTACAAGCAGGCCTTCTATGCTCGCGACCTCGCCGGACGCGTGGTGCTGGTGGGTGTGCCAGATCCGTCCCTGAAGATCGAGCTGCCGCTGATCGACGTCTTCGGCCGCGGTGGGGCCCTGAAGTCCTCCTGGTACGGGGACTGCCTGCCCTCGCGGGACTTCCCGATGCTGGTGGACCTCTACCAGCAGGGCCGTCTGGACCTGGACGCGTTCGTTACCGAGCGCATTACGCTGGACAAGGTCCAGGAAGGCTTCGACACCATGAATCGCGGCGACGTGCTGCGCTCCGTGGTGGAGATCAACGCCTGATCTGCCCGCCTCCGATCGACACCGTCTGACCAGCATCAGCTAGGAGTAGAGATGAACGCGCGAATCGAACACCTGGAAACCTCTGGCACCTTCTCCCTCGACGGCGGCACCTGGGAGGTGGACAACAATGTGTGGATCATCGGCGACGACCAGGAAGTGATCGTCATCGACCCTGCCCATGACGCTGAGGCCGTGCAGAAGCAGGTCGCCGGCCGCACAGTGGTGGCCATCCTGCTCACCCACGCCCACGATGATCACATCCGTCAGGTCAAGGATGTGCAGGAACGCATCGGCGGCCAGATCCACCTCAACTGGGACGACAAGGTGCTCTGGGAGCAGGTCTATGAGGGCACTGAGCCCGATGTGAAGCTCACCGACGGCGACACTTTCACGGTGGCCGGCGCCACGCTGCGGGCCATCCACACCCCGGGTCATTCCCCGGGTTCCACTTGCTTCCTGGCAGAAGGCCTGGAAGCCCACCCCGTGCTCTTCTCCGGAGACACTCTCTTCCAGGGCGGTCCCGGCGCCACCGGACGCTCCTACAGCAGCTTCGAGACCATCATTGAGTCCATCCGGACCAAGCTGTTCTCCCTGCCCGCGGAGACCACGGTGAACACCGGGCACGGACCCTCCACCACGATCGGCGAGGAATCTCCGAAGCTTCAGGAGTGGATCGACCGCGGCCACTGAGCCGTGGAGCAGGGGCCCGTTCAGGATCGCCCCTTCCGTCCTGACGCCCCGTGCCGGTTGAGGCCGCTCCTGCATGGGATACCCTCATGCAGGAGCGGCCCTCAATGGGGAGGGCCCACCATACGGAGGGGTTTTCTGACGTGTTTTCCAAAATCCTGGTGGCCAACCGCGGCGAAATCGCCATTCGGGCCCTGCGCGCCGGCGTCGAGCTGGGCGCACGCACCGTAGCGGTCTATCCGCACGAGGATCGCAACTCCCTGCATCGGCAGAAGGCGGATGAAGCCTACCGCATCGGCGAAGAGGGCCACCCCGTCCGGGCCTACCTCGACGTCGAGGAGATCATCCGTGTGGCCAAGGACTCCGGCGCCGAGGCCATCTATCCCGGCTACGGCTTCCTCTCGGAGAACCCGGAACTGGCGCGTGCTGCCGAGCAGGCTGGCCTGACGTTCATCGGGCCCCCAGCTGAAGTGCTGGAAGCCACCGGCGACAAAGTCAAGGCGCTGCGCGCCGCTAAGGCCGCCGGCATTCCCGTGCTCAATAGCTCCGAGCCCTCATCCGACCCCGAGGAGCTGATCTCCGCTGCCGAGAGCATCGGCTTCCCGATCTTCGTCAAAGCCGTGGCCGGTGGCGGTGGTCGCGGCATGCGCAGGGTCGAGCGCGCCGAGGACCTCCCTGATGCTCTGCGTTCGGCCATGCACGAGGCTGACACGGCCTTCGGCAATCCCACCGTCTTCCTGGAGCAGGCGGTGGTGCGCCCCCGGCACATTGAGGTGCAGATCCTCGCCGATGCTGAAGGCAACGTGGTTCATCTCTTCGAGCGGGACTGTTCCCTGCAGCGACGGCACCAGAAGGTCATGGAGCTAGCCCCGGCACCCAATCTCGATGAGGACATTCGGCAGGCCCTGCATCGCGACGCCGTGGCCTTCGCCCGCGCCATGAACTACCGCAACGCCGGCACCGTGGAGTTCCTGGTGGACACTGCCGGAGACCGTGCCGGCCAGCATGTCTTCATCGAAATGAACCCTCGCATCCAGGTGGAGCACACGGTCACCGAGGAGATCACCGACATCGACCTGGTCTCCTCCCAGATGCGCATCGCCGCCGGAGAGACGCTGCAGGACTTGGGCATCGCTCAGGAGACCCTGCAGGTGCGCGGCTCCGCCCTGCAGTGCCGCATCACCACCGAGGACCCCGCCAACGATTTCCGGCCCGACGTCGGCACCGTCTCCGCCTACCGCTCCGCTGGTGGCTCCGGCATTCGGCTCGACGGCGGCACGGTCTACACCGGAGCCGAGATCAGCCCGCACTTCGACTCCATGCTGGTGAAGCTCACCGCCAGGGGCCGGGACCACGCCACCGCGGTGGCCCGTGCCCGCCGCGCACTCTCCGAATTCCGCATTCGCGGTGTGGCCACCAACATCCCCTTCCTGCTCAATGTGGTGGACTCTCCGCAGTTCCAGGCTCTGGACGTGGCCACGGACTTTGTGGACAAGCACCCCGAGCTGGCCAAGACCAACCGCTCCCAGGACCGCGGTTCCCGCGCCCTGCAGTATCTCGCTGACATCACCGTCAACCAGCCCTACGGTCCCCGGCTGGAGGGAATCGATCCGCGCGATAAGCTGCCCAAGTTCCCCGGCGACAAGCGTGACGAGCCCGATCGCAGCCCGTTTGACGGTCCCTCCGAGCATCCCCGCCCGGACGGATGGCGACAGGTGCTCCTGCAGGAGGGACCGGAGGGCTTCGCCGCCCGGCTGCGGGCGCAGACAGCGCTGGCAGTCACCGACACCACCTTCCGGGATGCGCATCAGTCACTGCTGGCTACGCGCGTGCGGACTCGGGACCTGCTCGCCGCGGCCCCGGCGATGGCCCACGTGCTGCCCGGGCTGCTCTCGGTGGAGGCGTGGGGCGGCGCCACCTACGACGTCGCACTGCGCTTCCTCTCCGAGGACCCGTGGGACCGGCTGGCTCTGCTGCGCGCGGAGATGCCCAACATTCCGATCCAGATGCTGCTGCGCGGGCGCAACACCGTGGGCTACACCCCCTACCCGCTGAAGGTCACCGAAGCCTTCGTGGAGGAGGCGGCTGCCACCGGCGTCGACATCTTCCGGATCTTCGATGCGCTCAACGACGTGGACCAGGCGGTGCCAGCCATTGAGGCCGTGCGTGCCACCGGCACCGCGGTCGCGGAGGCGGCACTGTGCTACACCGGAGACCTCAGCAGTCCTGCCGAGGACGTCTACACCCTGGACTACTATCTTCGCCTGGCCGAGCAGATGGTGCAGGCCGGTGCACACATTCTGGCGATCAAGGACATGGCCGGTCTGCTGCGTCCGGCCGCCGCCCGCACCCTCGTGACTGCGCTTCGAGAGCGCTTTGATGTGCCGGTTCACCTGCACACCCATGACACCGCGGGAGGGCAGCTGGCTACCCTGCTGGCGGCGTCGGAGGCGGGGGTCGACGCCGTCGACGTCGCCTCAGCCTCGATGGCCTCCACCACTTCCCAGCCGCCAGCGGCTGCCCTGGTCGCGGCTCTGGAGCATACCGAGCGTGACACCGGGCTGGGCCTGGAGGCCGTCGCCTCTATGGAGCCCTACTGGGAAGCTGTGCGCGGTATTTACCAGCCGTTCGAATCCGGCTTGCCGAGCCCCACCGGCCGTGTCTACCGGCACGAGATCCCCGGGGGCCAGCTCTCGAATCTGCGCCAGCAGGCCATTGCCCTGGGCCTGGGGGAGCGGTTCGAGGAAATCGAGGAGATGTACCACGCCGCAGACCGGATGCTGGGCCGCCTCATCAAGGTCACCCCGTCCTCCAAGGTAGTCGGGGATCTGGCCCTGCAGCTGGTCGGGCTCGGCGCCTCTCCGGAGGAGTTCGAGGCCAGCCCGCAGAACTTCGACCTGCCCGATTCGGTCATCGGTTTCCTCGCCGGTCAGCTGGGCACCCCTGCCGCCGGCTGGCCCGAGCCTTTCCGCACGCGCGCGCTGCAGGGACGCACGGTCAAGCCCCTGGAAGAGACCCTGTCCGAGGACGACGCCGAGGCGCTGGATTCGCAGGAAGCCACTCGTCGTCGTCGGACCCTGAACCGGCTGCTTTTCCCCGGGCCGACACGGGACTTCGAGGCTTCCCGGGAGAAATACGGTGAGATCCAGGTGCTCCACACTCGGGACTTCCTCTACGGCATGACCCCGGGGCATGAGCACGTCATCTCACTGGGACGCGGGGTGCGACTGCTGGCGACCCTGCAGTCCGTCTCGGAACCCGATGAGAAGGGCATGCGCACGGTGATGTGCACCCTCAACGGGCAGGCCCGACAGGTGCTGGTCCGTGATGAGTCGGTCCAGGCCACGGTCAAGGCTGCGGAGAAGGCCGATCCCAGCCAGCCAGGCCATGTAGCCGCACCCTTCGCCGGGGCCGTGACCCTCACGGTCTCGGAAGGGGAGAGCGTCAGTGCCGGGCAGAACGTGGCGACCATCGAGGCGATGAAGATGGAGGCGGGAATCACGACCTCCGTCTCCGGAACGGTCTCACGCACCGTGCTCGAGGGTGTACAGCAGGTGGAGGGCGGGGATCTGCTGCTGGTGATCGACCCCGACTGAGTTGCGCGCCGCAGCGGCCGCGGAGTCCTGGTCTAGGGGCGCATCCCGCGCTCATAGGTGTGTCCGGCCTGGGTCCCGTGGCCGAGGATCTCGCTGACGGTGACCAGGTGGTAGCCCTCGGCGAGCAGGTCGCGCACCAGGTGCGGCACCGCCTCAGCGGTGGATTCCTGCAGGTCATGCAGGAGCACGATGGAACCTGGCTCCACCTGGCGCATCACCTCCTGGCGGGTCTGGGAGGCGCTGCGGTGTGACCAGTCTTTGGAGTCCACATCCCACATAATCATGGGCCCGCCCACCAGCGCGTTCACTCTGGAGTCCGTCATGCCGTAGGGAGGGCGCACCAGCGTGGGCCGCGCTCCGGAGACCTCGGCGATGGTCTCCGCGGTGCGGCTGATCTCTCCGAGCAGCTGAGCGTCGCTGAGGGTGGTGAAGTCCGTGTGGGACCAGCCGTGGTTGGCGACTTCGTGCCTTTCAGCCGCTACGCGGGCGGCGATGGAGGGGTGATGTGCCGCCATCTGGCCCGTCATGAAAAAGGTGCCGCGCGCGTTGACCGCGCCCAGGGCGTCCAGCACCCTGGCGGTGCTGGGCACAGGTCCGTCGTCAAAGGTCAGGGCCACGCACGGCACGGCGGAGCAGTCCACGGGACCACCGGGATTGCGGGCGAAGACCTGCCGTGACGGTTCCCTCGGGGTCTCCGGCTCAGAGTCCGGGTGCCTCATCTGCTCCTCCTCGTGGTCCTGACCCTCCCGATCCTCCGTGGAGGGCTCCTCTTCGGTCCCGGGTATGTCGGAGTCCTGCTCAGCACCGGCGTCGTCGTGCGTGTCCCCGGGGTCTGCCTCATCCGTCTGTCCGGTGTTCGGAGCCTGGGCCGCCAACTCCTCCTCCCACGGGTAGGAGGTCAGGGAGTCCCGCACCTGCGCGGTGCGCTCGTTGACGAGTTGAGCCCACACGGGACTAGACGCTGCGGACGCACTGGGCGCGGGGGAGGGAAGCACCAGCAGGACGAGTGAAAGCGCTGCGAGGGCACCGAGGCTCCGCAGCATCAGGGGAAGGTGACGCACGCAGGTCAGCCTAGAGGCACCGCTGCCCCTGTGCCCGCGGCACACCCCGGGGGCGGGTGAACTTTGCGTAACAAGACGAGGAACCCTCTGGTGTTGGACAGGTCCGTTCCATGCGTGGGAAGCACCCTGCCGCGTCGGACGTGAGCTGAGTTACGATTTCCTCAGCGCGCCCTTCAGCGGCGCGCCCGGATCACAGGGACACCCATGAAGAAAACCCCAGCCCGGCACGCCGTCATTGGCGCTGCGGCCTCCTTTGCACTGACTGCATCACTCCTCTTTGGCGCTGCTCCGCCGGCCGCAGCCCAGGTAGGTTCGCCCGCCCCCTCCGAGACCTTCTCATCGCAGTCCGTCACGCCCTCGCCCTCCGCTGGGGTCCGCACCGAGGCCCCGGGCTCGGCATCGCCGGCGCCCTCGCCTTCCGTCTCTCCGACTCCGACGCGCACCGCCGCCCCTTCGCCGTCTTCCTCCCCGTCCCCGACTTCCGCACCGACATCCTCGGCGCCGGCTCCCTCGCCCACGCGGACGACGCCGGCCCCGCGGACTTTGACCGCGGGCACCCCCACAGTCTCGGGCGCGGCCGTGGCGGGCTCCACGCTGACCGCGGCACCGGGACGCTGGAGCTCCGCGGCTACGCTGTCCTATCAATGGCTCAGCGACGGCGTGCCGATCCGCGGCGCTACCAAGTCCACCTACAAGGTGGGATCCGGCCAGGTGGGCAAGAAGATCTCGGTGCGAGTCACCGGCACCTCCTCGGGCTACACCAGCGCAGAGCGGACCTCCAAGGCCACCAGCCGCGTGGCTCAGGCCTCGATCCCCGGCATCACCGGATCCGTGAGGGTCGGTGCCACACTCACCGCTGCACCGGGCAAATGGACCTCCGGCACGTCGTTCACCTACCAGTGGCGAGCAGACGGCAAGGCCATCAAGGGTGCCACCAAGAAGACCTACAAGGTGGGATCGTCCCACGCCGGCAAGCGCATCAGCGTGACCGTCACGGGCAAGAAGTCCGGGCACACCACCGTGGAGCGCACCTCCAAGCAGACCTCGCGAGCGCTGAGCACAGGGTCTCCCCGCATCTCGGGGAAAGCGATCGCGGGCAGCACGCTCACGGCGAATCCGGGCACCTGGAGTTCCGGGACCAAGCTCAGCTACCAGTGGATGGCTGACGGCAAGCGCATTAAGGGTGCCACGAAGAAGACTTACAAGATCGGGGCCGCGCAGCAGGGCAAGAAGATCGCCGTGCGGGTGACGGGCACCAAGTCCGGGCATGCTCAGGCCCAGCGCAACTCATCGGCCACAGCCCGGGTGATGCGTGCCGGGACTCCGAGCATCAGCGGCACCGTCCAGGTCGGCAAGACCCTGACGGCCAAGCCCGGCACCTGGACGTCCAAGACCAGCTTCACCTACCAGTGGTACTCCGGCGGCAAGAGGATTAAGGGAGCCACCAAGCGCACCTACAAGGTGGGTGCGGCGCAGCAGGGCAAGAAGATCACCGTGAAGGTCACCGGCAAGAAATCGGGTCACACCACGGTGACCAAGAGCTCCAAGGCCACAGGTGCAGTGAAGAAGGCTCCGGCCTCAAGGCCCGCGCCGAAGAAGAGCACAAGCAGCGGCGGTGTGCGGCGAGCTCCGGCCAGCAGCTGGGACTGTCCGCGTAGTGCTCCCATCAAGGGCAACGCCAACTCCGGGATCTATCACGTGCCCAGTGCTCGGTTCTACAACGCCACCAAGCCCGAGGACTGCTTCTCCACGGAGTCTGCCGCAGTGCGGGCCGGATACCGGAAGGCTAAGGTCTAGGGGATCCTCAGAGAGCGGCAATCACCATGAAGCCGACGATGACCACGATCAGGATCCCCAGCAGCGGAGCGATGAACCGTAGGTAGGTGCCCTAGCCGACCCTGGCCAGGGCCAGGCCTCCCATCACCACAGCCGACGTCGGAGTGAAGAGGTTGATCCAGCCTGAAGCCGACTGGAACGCCGTGACGACGATATCGCGCTAGGATGCCACTGCCGCGGTCCTGGCCGAGACCTTGGACGCCGATGCGCTGCTTATCCTCACCGACGTGCCCTACGTCTACCGCGGCTACGGGACACCGACCGCGGAACCGGTGTACCGGGCGACCCCGGCCGAGCTTCGACGAGAGGACTTCCCCGCCGGCTCCATGGGACCCAAGGTGGAGGCGGCCTGCCGATTTGTTGAGCTCACAGGCAGACTTGCCGCCATCGGCAGCCTGACCGACGCCGAGGCGATGCTGCGCGGCGAGGCGGGGGCGCTGATCACCACTACGGGCAGCTTTGGCCATCAGCACCTCGCCGGAGCTGTTTCGGCACCTGGCTGTAGGATCCCACGGATCCTGTCACACGTAAGGGCCGCTGACATGGGGAGTGACATTTCGACGGGACGCGGTCTGTCTCACTAACTTGTCGTAATCCTCAGAACAGGTCGTCCTGGCACGTCCGCCGGATGCCGCACACGGACCGGACCACGCGGGTCTCTAGACTGGTGCGATGGGTGCAAGATCTTTGGAAGACGGATCCTGCTGGTGGTGTGGGCAACTGGCCGACTCCAAAGAGCATCGCTTCAAAGCGAGCGACTTACGGTGGATGTTTAAGGACTCTCCCTCGCTATGGCTCGACGCGGGGGAGCGCCCCGCCAGGATAAAAGGGCCCGGAGCAAAAGCGGTACTTTTCCCCGAGGTGTTATGCCGCGACTGTAATTCTGAGCGTAGCCAGCCCTTTGACGAGGCATATTCGGTGTTCTTCCGCTACATCTGTGCCGACACCGAGCGCTTTCGGCATCCCACTGAGTACTCGATGGAGAAGATCTATCCCTTTGATGTTCAAGGGCCCGGGAACCTGGCCCGGTACGCCATGAAGAACTTCGCTTGCCGGATCGCCTCGAGAGGATTCGAAGTGCCTCAGCAAGTCATCGAGTTTATGAATGGGGCCGAGGGCACCTAACGCTTGCCTGCTCCTGTACCGGGACTTCGCTTTGCACGACCACTTCCGGCAAATCGGAGATCACGGGATCTTTCTCTACGCCAACGCCATGAACTCTCCGACGGAGCCGAGCGAAGGGCCGCCCATTGCTATATGCGCGGAGCTACAGGTCGGGCCGATCGGAGCCTTGTTCTTCTGGGATGTTGACACTGTGCTGGGGCCCATCTTCTCCACAGGTCCTTGGGTGTACCTTCGAGACAGACAAGAGCTGCCGTATCCCGAGCTGCACGCTGAACAGTGGGCCCGCCTTCACGAGTAAGTGGCATCTGAGACTCGGGTTTCACGACTTCGCCCGCGAAGGTGAGGGATCTGCCTATTGAGAGGTCGCTCTGAGTCAATGCAGTGGTAGCTTTCTCGCTGGGCGCGATCGGTGGCCCTTTCGTCGTCCATGAACCGCGGGAACTACAGAGCACCTGGGAGGCTGGAGGCGGCTGTTTCTCCAACACGCCACACAGAACCAGCTCTCCATTGCGAACGACGGCGAGATACCGCGCTAAGGACTGCCACGCCGGAAGGCCGTTACTCGGCTGAGGCTGCAGGGGCTGCCTCGTGGCGGAACCACTTTTCTGCGATGGCGACTTCTGGGTCGATTCCTAGTTGCTTTGCGTAGACCAGGCACATTCCGAGGACGTCCCCGAGTTCGTCGTCCACCACTTGCCGCTGATCATCTGCGCTGATGCCACGATCTCTGCTCTAACCGGGCGGGGTGAGGTGGGCCTGGGCGAGTTCTCCGACTTCTTCGGTGAGTTTGAGGAGAGCCCAGTCGGCAGAACGGTTAATCCCGTAGGCCTCTGGGTACTGGATTAAGAGGTTCTCGATGCGGAGAGTTATGTCATCGAGGTGCATTTGGACGATGCTACGCACCCAGACGGGACGTGACTCCGGACGCCCCGCGAAGGTGCAACAGCGGGACCGATCACGGGATCGAGGTTCCTCCTAGAACTCGCCCCGACCGTCGCCCAAGGACTGGGCGCCGCCTAGCGCCGTAGCAGAGCCCTGTCACCCGGTACGAGGCGCGGTGATTGCTTTGCAACTGCCGTCACTCGCGCGGCGATACGTGTTGCAGTTGTCGTACCCCTGCGGGCATTTTCAACGAGCGGGGTAAACGGGCATCGCAACAGTGGCGCGGGTGCGAGATCTTGATGAGGCGGCTCGCGCTCGTTGGAGGACCGGCTTACGGGCGCAGACAGTGGTTAATTATTCTGGAACCAAATAGTCGAGGTGTGTTGCACCTCCGCAGCGGCAGACGCGTCACTTGGCGCATAGGTACATCGTGTTGGTCCAGTACGCTGAGTTCAGCGGCTGCTTGACGGTGCTCACGCGGGTGTTGTTGGCGCTTCGTCATGAATGGGGTGGAGGCACATACGGACCGTCGGCGGCGGTGGGGCCTGGGGCTTCAATTTCAGGCTAGACGAAGCAGCCTTTCCTCAGCAGCGGGGGCGTGGACATCATTACCTGCTTCGTCATCGATCTCTGTCATTCAGCGGCTTCTCGAACGATGGATGAGCTTGTGCCCCAGGAGCCGAAGGCTAGTTTTAGACGGGTTCAAACATCCGGTTGCGAGGGTCACCTGAATAATGCGTCCCAGGTCCTCCCCAAGAGCTCGCAGTCTTGCACCGGAGCGTCAACAGACTTAACAGCGTTGCTGCCTCAAGTCAGAACTTCTCAGGCCGCAAGACCTCGACGTCGCTGAGGTAAAGGATCATCGCGTAGTTCTCGGAGTAGTGCTCACGTAGATGGGTGGCCAGTGTCCGAGCAGTGTCGACGTCGCAGACGACCTCGATCCTGATATTCGCACTGGCTTCCCAGCCGGCGTCGCGCACTCCATGGTGGCCTTTTCCGCGCGCGTCGGTGATTGTGTATCCGTGTGCGCCGAGACTTTCGATCTCACGTACGAGCGTCCCCTCCAGGGCCGCTTCGGTAACGACGGTGAGTAATTTGCGTTGATGTGGATTCACGGGTCACCTCCTTGTTAACCATGCAGTTAACCATGCACGAGGGTCGCCATGGCGTGATAGATGGGTATGCCGAGCAGGACGTTAAAGGGGAAAGTGATGCCGAGGGCGGCCGCCAAGGACAATGTGGGGTTGGCCTCCGGGACCGAGATCCGCATCGCTGCTGGCACCGCGATGTAGGACGCGCTGGCGGCTAATGTTGCCAGAATCACCGTGCCTCCGAGGGAGATCCCCAACAGATAGGCGGTGGCGGTGCCCACGACGGCGGAGAAGAGCGGCATGGCGACTCCGAAGCCCACCAGGAAGAGTCCGTAGCGGCGCAAGCCCGTCAGCTGGGCGGCGGTAATGATGCCCATCTCCAGCAGGAACAGTGCCAGTATGCCCTTGAATAGATCCACAAAGAGCGGCTCTAGCGGGGTCACGCCGTCTGGACCGGCCGCCCACCCGATGAGCAGTCCACCTAAAAGAAGCACGATCCCTTTACCGAGAAACACCTCGTGCAGCACGGAACCCCACTTAGTGGAACGGGAGACGCCTCGCGCCAAGATGATGCCGACGAGGATCGCAGGCACCTCCATGAGAACCAGCAGCAGGGGCATGTGCTCTTCAAACGGCACCTGGCGACTGCCCAAATAGGCCACGGCCACCGCATAGGTGCCCACGCTGACCGACCCGTAGTGTGCGGCGATAGATGCCGCGTCCGCACGCTGCAGACGGCCCAACCTGCGGAGGACCGGAAAAGCGATCAGGGCCAGGAAAAAGCCCATCGTCACCACTGCCACCATCTGGGGCAGCAACTGGCCCAGTGGCTGTTTGGCCAGCTCGATGCCGCCCTTGAGCCCGATAGCCAGCAGCAGGACAATCGTAACGAGTTCATAGACTGCGGCCGGTAGGCGTAGCTCCGAACGCAATAGCCCAGCAGTGATGCCCAGCACGAAGAAGAGGATGACGGGATCAAGCACGCTGGCGGGTCCTTCCTGGAGCGTCCAACACAACGGGGTTATGACAGGGAACCCCAACCAGAGTCATATAATACATGATTTTAGTGTCGTGTATTGCATGTCGTATATGTCTTAGACTGAAGTATGCCCGAATGGACTTTTCTCACCAATCACGCTCACGTCCTGATATGTGTGGCGCGTGATCCCGGGTTACTGGTCCGGGAGATCGCTGAAAAGGTGGGGATTACCGAGCGAGCGGCACAGCGGATCCTGGCAGAGCTTATTGATGCGGGGTACCTGGACAGAGAGCGTGATGGCCGCCGCAATCGGTATCGAGTGCATCCTGAACTACCCCTGCGGCATCCGTTAGAGCGCCATCATCGAGTCGGGGAGCTGCTGACTGCGTTGAACGACGACGGCGAGTAAGTCCAGAACGAAGCGTCCCAGGCTCTCTGCCGCCGTTATGCGGACTGTGCCGCACTGACTGTGGCCACGCCATAAGCGCGTTCGTGCTACGGCCGTGAGGAGTGCCTCGCGCGGCCTGGACGCTTTCCGGCGGTATGCGGTCTCGGTGCCGATTGGTAGCGAAAACTGTAGGATCTCGCGGAACTTGTCATACGGGTCAGCCGCTGACCTGGGGAGTGACATTTCGCTAAGGCGCAGTCTGTCTCACTAACTTGTCGTAATCCTCAGGGGCTCGAACAGTCGGTGAGGGTGATTCCGCGACGCGGGTGCCAGTCCAACCGGTGGACCTAAAATTAGGGGTCACACCACGAGCAGTTAGGGAAAATGCTTACGGATGCTACGACTCGGCTTGGTGAGAGAATCCCACGTCGCCCGTCTAGCGGTAATCCACCAAGTTCACAGAGTCGGTAGGCTTTTCGGGCCCATCGAGGATAACCAAACTCTCGGGCAGGCGTAAGACGTCACTTATTAGAGGCGTTCTGGGCGATCCGAGTAGGGCTTCATATGCTGCAGCGGCAGTTCCTCTATGTGTGATGTTCGCGGTCGGAGACGGCGGAATTGGCGCGGCAATGCTGTCGTGCATCGTGTGACGCGGCTGTGATCTCAGTACGCTTGAGCCATGTCGAATCATCCGAAGAATCCGGTCTTGTTCCCGTACGCGCGCGATCAAGGTCACTTGGAAACTGACGTGGTCTCCACGGGAGACCTTCCTGAGGCAGCGGTCGTTGAGAACATGATGCAGAAGACGTATGAGATGCACGTGGACCTGTCGGAGGGGACTGTTGCGAGTTACATTCCGAAGCTGGCTGAGGCGGATCCTGGGTGGTTCGGTTTGACGCTGGCCTCGGCGACGGGGAGCAGGTTCAGTAGTGGTGATTCGCAGCAAGAGTTCTCGATCCAGTCGATCGCTAAAGCCTTCGTTTATGCGCTGGTCTGTGACGCCGTGGGCCACGAGGAGGTGCGTGAGCGAATCGGTGTCAACAACACGGGGCTGCCGTTTAACTCGGTGATGGCTATCGAGTTGAATGAGGGTCACACGATGAACCCGATGGTCAACGCTGGCGCCCTGGCCACGACGTCCCTGGTTTCCGGGTCGACCTGGGAGGAGAAGTGGGAGTTCATCCTCCAGGGGCTTTCAGCTTTCGCCGGCCGTGATCTGGAGCTCGACGAAGGGGTCTACGCCTCCGAGATGGAGACGAATATGCGCAACCTGAGCATCGCTCGGTTGCTGCAGAGCTATGGTCATATCACCGTTGATCCGGCTCGCGTGACCGAGCTTTACACTCGGCAGTGCTCGCTGCGTGTTACTACGGAAGATCTGGCGATCATGGGAGCGACGCTGGCAAACGGTGGTGTCCATCCGATTACCGGGACACAGGTGGTGGGTGCTGATGTCAGCCGGGACGTGCTCTCGGTCATGGCGAGCACCGGCATGTACGAAGCCAGTGGCGATTGGCTCTTCGAGATCGGGATGCCGGGTAAGAGCGGAGTGGCCGGCGGCATTGTCACCATCGCCCCGGGCAAGGGCAGTCTTGCGACCTTTTCTCCACCTCTTGATCCGGCAGGGAACAGCGTGCGCGGGATTCACGCGACTCGGCACCTTTCCCATAAGCTCGGCTTGAATCTGTTCTCCTCGACAGCCCGAGCTCGCCAGTAGAAGATGTGGCCTCGGTATGAATCCGCTCATCACGGTGGGAGTGTTCTCACAGTGTGCACCTGCGGACGACAGGTTGGTGCCGGAGGACTGTAGGCCAGTCGGGGAGACTGGCGATCAAAGAGCGCGATGACGTGGCTCCGCTGGGAGTGGGGAGTCAGCGTCGGGGTGTGGGTGACGTACTCAAATGTCAATGTTAGCGGAGACATCGGCGAGATCGGCATAATATGGCACCATGCCGATCTCATCATCAGGACCGCGAAGTCTCAGCCAGCGTCTTCGCACGGAATCGGGTTCGGCGGTGCTTCTTGTTGCCGTCACAGTGATCGCCCTGTTGTGGGCGAACTCGCCGTTCTCGGACACAGGGGGCTGATGCAGGGATAGGTGACAACTTGACCTGCCCTACGGTTTGGTTTCCACTATCCCTCGCTAGCTGATGGCCTTCATGGAAGGCTGATCACCATGCCACGCCCGTATCCTCCAGAGTTCAGGGCCCGCGCCATCTCACTTGTGCGCGAGGGCCGACCGGTCAAACAGACCGCGACCGACCTCGGCATCCACGAGGTCACACTGCACTCCTGGCTCCGCCAGGACGATATCGATCACGGTCTCCGCCCGGGCCACACAACCCAGGAATCAGCGGAGCTGCGCGCAGCCCGCGCGAAGGTGCGGCAGCTCGAGCAGGAGCTCTCGATCCTCCGACGAGCATCCGCCTGGCTCGAGGAGGGGCCGATCGACCCAAAAGGGCGCACCCGGTGATCGATCGTCTCGTCGACGCCGGGGAACCCGTGAACACCTGCTGTCGCCTACTCGGAGTCTCCCGACAGGGCTATTACCGCTACAAGCGGCGCCCGACCAGCGCCACGGAACTGCGCCGACGCTGGCTGACCGGCCTCATCGGCGAGGTCCACATCGCCTCCAGGGGCACCTACGGATACCGAAGGATCCACGCCGAACTCACGCTCGGAATGGGGATCACCTGCTCCAGCCGGCTCGTGTGGATGTTGATGAGTCGCGCAGGGCTGGGAGGCTTACCAGGACCGACACGGGTCAAGCGCCTCAAGGGCGTGGCCACGGCCGATGACCTGGTCAACCGCAAGTTCCATCGCCTCGGACTCAACGAACTCTGGGTCACAGACATCACCGAACATCCCACCAGAGAAGGCAAGATCTCAGATCGCCTCGGACTTCGGGATCCATGTCGGCACTTTGAACAAGTGGCTGCGCCAAGCCGACCTCGACGCCGGCAACACCACTGAGCCCAAGCCCGGTGCCACCAGTGATGAGAAAGCGCAGCTGCGGGCAGCGAACCGCAGGATCAAAGTCCTCGAGCAAGAGCTAGAGGTCATGCGAGGGGCCGCTGCCTACTTCGGGCAGGCTCAGATCCGGTCACAATGAAGTACCCGCTCGTATGCGATCTGGCCGCCTCGACAATCCCTGTGGCGGTGACGTCCCGGGTGCTTGAGATCGCCCGCCAGCCCTACTACCAGTGGCTGGCCAACCCCATCACTGACGCAGAGTGGGAAGAGGCTCACCGGCTCAACGCGCTGATCGATGCCCACCGCGATGACTCTGAGTTCGGGTACCGATACCTCCCCGATGAAGCAGAAGAGGCCGGCTACCCGATGGCGCATCGGACCGCGTGGCGGCTCTGCCGCTCCCAGGGGGTGTTCTCTGTGATCAGCAAGCGTAAGAAGGGCAAAGGCACCCGCCCCGGTCCGCCTGTCCACGATGACCTGGTGCAGCGGCAGTTCAGCACCGTGAAGAAAGTCAACGAGGTCTGGCTCACCGATACCACCGAACACCACACCGGTGAGGGCAAGCTGTATCTGTGCGCGATCAAGGACGCCTGCTCCCGGCGGATCATCGGCTACTCCATCGATACCCGGATGAAGGCGTCATTGGCTGTACGTGCGCTCAATAACGCGATCACCAACCGCCGCCGGACCGGTGCTGAGGTGGCCGGATGCATCGTCCACAGCGACCGCGGATCTCAATTTCGAGCAAAGAAATTCCTCCGCGCGCTGGAGCACCACAGCCTGGTCGGATCCAAGGGCAGAGTCGGCGCGGCCGGGGATAACGCGGCCATGGAGTCCTTCTACTCGCTGCTGCAGAACAACGTCCTCGACGCGAAGCCCTGGGCCACCCGAGAAGAGCTGCGGCTGAGGATCGTGCGGTGGATTGAGCGGAGGTATCACCGAAGGAGGAAGCAGAAAGGGCTGGGGAAGTTGACCCCGATCGCCTATGAGGAGAAACTGCTCACGCAGGCGCTGACACTAGCGGCCTGAACAGGAAACCGAACCTGTCACCAGTTCCTGCATCAGCCCCCAGCTTGAGGTTCTACATCGACGAGGGTGACCTGTTGATCCCGATGGACTAGGAGTATGTCCGGGACGTGCCTGTGGGGACCGGCAGTGTCACGTCCGGTGATTTGGAACGACTGAGTGGCTATCTGTGCGACCGTCGGATCGAAGTCTGCTAACCATAGTCGCTCTAACTCAAGCAGGCTTTCATATACTAATGTCCTACGGCATCGTCGATGCCCAGAATAATCCTGGGTAGTTTCGCTGACCTCTGTAGGTCGGTGGTACTCGAACAGGGAGTCCTTCAACGATCAAATCAGCACGTGCTTGCTCCCACGTCGTCCGGACTTCGTCACCGGCGACGGTGCAATATCGCAAGGAAACCTCGCGCGTGCCCATGGACACAGTCTGGTCTACTGCGCGCGTGCCCATGGACACAGTCTGGTCTACTGACAGAAAGATGAGACCACTGACACGCCACTGACAGGTACCTGGGATTACTGACAACTTAGCTGGAACCTACACTGGCATCAAGGGCGCTCGGAGAGTGAGCCGGGAATAACGTTTATCGCGGTAAAGTTGAGTACAGGTGACTCAAGTTTCCGCGATCACGAAAGGGGGCCGTGAGCCCATGGATCTCAACAAACTCACCACCGTCTCGCAGGAGGTTCTGCAGGCCGCGGTTTCCTACGCCCAGCAGGTGCGCAACCCGCAGGTGACCCCTGCCCACCTCCTGAAGGCCCTGATGGACCGCCGCGAGTCCATGGCCGTCAACGTGCTCAAGCACCTTGGTGTGGACCCCGACGTCGTCAGCCGCGGCGCCTCCGACCTCATCAGCAGGCTGCCCAAGCTGGGCAGCCCCACCGCTCCCCAGGGCTCTGCAGAGCTCGGGGCCGTCCTTGACGCCGCTCAGAACGCCAGTTCCGCCGAGGGTGGCGCCTACGCCTCCGCCGAGCACCTGCTCATCGGCATCGCTTCGGCGGGCGGGGAAGCCGCGCGCGTTCTGACCGAGGCCGGTGCCCAGGCCTCTGCGCTGACCCAAGCCGCCGCCGAACTGCGAGGAGGTAAGCCTGTGGACACCCAGAACCCCGAAGCCACCATGGACGCCTTGGCCAAGTTCGGCACCGATCTCACCGAGCTCGCACGCGAGGGCAAGCTGGACCCGGTGATCGGGCGGGACGCCGAAATCCGACGCGTCATCCAGGTGCTCTCCCGACGGACCAAGAACAACCCCGTGCTCATCGGTGAGCCCGGCGTCGGTAAGACCGCCGTCGTCGAAGGTCTCGCCCAGCGCATCGAAAAGGGAGACGTTCCCGAGGCGCTCAAGGGCAAGACCCTCATCAGCCTGGATCTGGGCGCGATGGTGGCCGGGTCCAAGTACCGCGGCGAATTCGAAGAGCGCCTCAAGGCGGTGCTGGACGAGATCAAGGCCGCAGAGGGCCAGATCATCAGCTTCATCGACGAGATCCACACCATGGTGGGCGCAGGAGGCTCCTCAGAGGGCTCCATGGATGCCGGCAACATGCTCAAGCCCATGCTTGCCCGCGGCGAGCTGCGCCTGATTGGCGCCACGACCCTGGACGAGTACCGAGAGAACATCGAAACCGACGCCGCACTGGAGCGCCGCTTCCAGCAGGTCTACGTCGGCGAGCCCTCAGTGGAGGACACCATCGCGATCCTCCGCGGCATCAAGGAGAAGTATGAGGCCCACCACGGCGTCGAGATCTCCGATGCTGCCCTGGTCGCCGCCGCCACCCTCTCCGACCGTTACATCACCGGACGTCAGCTCCCGGACAAGGCGATCGACCTCGTGGACGAAGCAGCCTCCCGGCTGAAGATGGAGATCGACTCGGATCCCGTGGAGATCGACGAACTGCGGCGCGTGGTCCAGCGCCTGGAGGTCGAGAAGCAATGGCTCGCCAAGGAGGAGGATCCCGCCTCCCGCGAGCGCCTCGCGACCTTGCAGGAGGAGCTGGAGAACAAGAGCGAGGAGCTGCGCGAACTCGAGACCCGCTGGGAGGACGAACGGTCCGCCCACGTGAAGGCCGGCGAGCTCCGCGCCCAACGCGACGAGCTGAAGTCGCAGGCCGAACGTGCCCAGCGCGAGGGCGACTTCGCTGAAGTGGGCCGCCTGCTCTACGGAGAACTGCCCGAGCTGGAGAAGCAGCTCGCTGCAGCCGAGGAGGCAGAACGCTCCGTGGAGACGGCAGACCGCATGGTGCCTGAGAAGGTCGACGCCGACTCCATCGCTGAAGTCATCTCCGCCTGGACCGGAATCCCCACCGGCCGGCTCATGCAGGGTGAGACCCAGAAGCTGCTGCAGATGGAGGAGCTCATCGGCTCACGCCTGATCGGTCAGCAGAAGGCAGTCAGCGCGGTGGCCGACGCCGTGCGCCGGGCGCGCACCGGTGTGGCCGACCCCAACCGGCCTACCGGCAGCTTCCTCTTCCTGGGACCCACCGGTGTGGGCAAGACCGAGCTGGCCAAGGCCCTGGCAGAGTTCCTCTTTGACGACGAGCGCTCCATGGTGCGCATCGACATGTCCGAGTACTCGGAGAAGCACTCCGTGGCCCGGCTCGTCGGAGCCCCTCCGGGCTACGTCGGCTTCGAGGAGGGTGGCCAGCTGACCGAAGCCGTGCGACGCCGGCCCTACTCGGTGGTGCTGCTGGACGAGGTGGAGAAGGCCCACTCGGAAGTCTTCGACATCCTCCTGCAGGTCCTCGATGACGGCCGCCTGACCGATGGCCAGGGTCGCACCGTGGACTTCCGGAACGTGGTGCTCATCCTCACCTCCAACCTGGGCTCCCAGTACCTGGTGGACCAGACCCTGGATGAGGACACCAAGCACAACCAGGTGATGAGCGTGGTCAACGCCAGCTTCAAGCCGGAGTTCCTCAACCGCCTGGATGACATTGTGATGTTTGATCCGCTCTCCATGGAACAGCTGACCTCGATCGTGGATCTGCAGATCAACTCACTGGCTGAGAGGCTGGCCTCGCGCCGGCTCACCCTCGACGTCACCGATGCGGCGAAGGAGTGGCTGGGCTTCACCGGGTACGACCCTGCCTACGGTGCCCGTCCTCTGCGCCGGCTGGTCCAGCGAGAGATCGGCGACCAGCTGGCCAAGGCCCTGCTGGCCGGCGAGATCGAAGACGGCGACACCGTCCTCGTGGACCGCGAGGACATAGGCCTCACCGGCGAAGCGGCCCACGGCCTGACGGTCCGGCGGGCTTAGCGCCTCAGGCGCTACGTCCCTTATGAGGGGGCCATCAGCGCGCCGGCGAGGGCGGAGCGGCTTCAGTCCTCGCTGGGGTCCTCACCCTCGGGCTCGGTCTGCCGGGGCTCCTCCACGACGTCGACGTCGGCTCCCTGATCAGGTGAGTCGGCGTCGACGTCAGAGGAACCACCCTCTGTGCCCCCGGTGTCCGTTGCCGCTGTGTCCAGCGTGAAGTCTCCGGTGAGCTGCCCGCCGTCGGCCGCGGTGAGGAAGCAGCTGATCAAGCGGTCATCTTCTCGGTTCCAGGTCTGCTGAACCGGGTGGCGCAGCTCCATGCGCAGGTACTGGGTCAGGGCCGCTGTGGCCTCCGGGTTGAGCTCCAGCTCGTCGTGGCACCAGCGGTGTGCGGTCTCGATAACGATCTCATCCCCGGGCCAGGAGTCCTGCTCCATGTCCCGGCGGAGCATGACCTGTGCGTCCCAGCGCTGGTCACAGTCGATGACATCGGCTTCGGTCTCCTCGCCCTCATAGCCGACCAGGCACCAGCCCTCTTCCCAGTCCTCCGGGGGCACATCGCGGGCGTGGATGCCGTCCATTCCGGGGTTCGCGTTCCACTCCCACGGGGTTTCCTCCACCGGGGGCTCCCGCAGCACCAGCCACCACACCAGCCCGAAGGTGAGAATGATGACGATGCCCCCGGCGGCGATGAAGGGCAGCAGCAGAAGACCGCCGGAGGTGTCTCCTCGGGCTGCTCGACGCTGCCGACGGGTATGCGCCTCCTCGACCTGGGAGGATTCCTCCGCAGGGCCGGACTCAGCGTCTGACTTCTTGGGGTCGGTGTCATCCGGGTGAGGATCATTCATAGGTGGTGCGGCCTCCCCGTGGTGTGCGACGCTCTGGCGGTTCTCATGTTAACGTAGAAGGCACGAACCACTTCAGCCATAGTCAATCCCGCGATGAACCAGCACATCGGCATCGCACGGGTACACAGAGTAGACGTTAAGGGGGTCCCGCTCATGGGGCGTGGCCGTCAGAAGGCGAAAGCGACAAAGCAGGCGCGGGAGATCAAGTACTTCACCCCGAACACCGACCTGTCCGCCCTCGAGCGGGAGCTAGCCAAGGCGCGCGGAGACGAAACTGACTACGCGGATGACGCGAGCAGTGACGCCGACGTCGACACACCGTACGACGAGTACGGGTACGAGGACGACCGCTGAGGCAGTCGTCCCCCTCGCGATCTAAGACTCCCGGGCGTGGACAGTAGGTTCACTCAGCAGGCCGAACGGGCTCACCGGGCGGCGCTGCGCTCCATCGCCCGGATCGTTGAGGACACCATCCCGCCGCAGGATCCCGAGGCTGCCCGGCAGGGCATTGTCGAGCTGATCGGCCGCGGGCGCGTCCTGTGCGTCACCGGCGCCGGCGTCTCCACCGACTCCGGAATTCCTGACTACCGCGGACCCGAGGGTTCGCTGCGCCGTCATCGGCCGATGACGTACCAGGAGTTCAAGTACGACGACGCCTCTCGCCACCGTTACTGGGCACGCTCCTTTGTGGGATGGCGGCAGATGCACGCCGCCCGGCCCAATCGTGCCCACGAGATTCTCGCCCAGTGGCAGCGCGATGCGGTGCTCACCGGCATCGTGACCCAGAACGTCGATGGGTTGCACCGCGCCGCCGCACGTGCCCTTGCCGACAGATCCGCAGACCCTGCACAGGAGGCCGGAACGGCCGGCGTCCGCCCCGATGAAAGCCCCATCGTGGCGCTCCACGGGGATCTCGCCACGGTGCGGTGTCTGAACTGCGGGAACGTGGAGGACCGGCGCGCTCTTGACGCCCGGTTGGAGCAGACCAATCCCGGCTACGCGGAGCAGGCCGCGGCAGCTGCTGAGAACGTGAACCCCGACGGTGACGTCACCCTGGACGAATCGTGGGTCCGCCGGTTCCACATGGTCGGCTGCCTGATGTGCGGCTCTCACGCGTTGAAGCCCGACGTCGTGTACTTCGGCGAGAATGTGCCCGCCGAGCGCAAGGAAGCGGTCTCCGGGCTGGTTCAGGCCTCGGAGTCCCTGCTGGTGGTGGGGAGCTCGCTTGCGGTGATGAGCGGATTCTCCATCGCCCTGCAGTTCCATCGCGCCGGGAAGCCGGTGGCGATCATCAATGGCGGGCCGTGCCGAGCCGATGCTAAGGCCCAGTGGCGCTGGCGAACCCGCATCGCTCCCGCCCTGGAGCAGCTGAACGCTGCGCGCACCTGAGCACCGGGGCAGGCCTGCCGTCCAGAAACTGTACTGAACGTCCGCTAAGGTGAGCGGATGGTCGGTACCCCTGCAGCACCCGTGAGCCAGACGTTCCTGTCGCCGTGGCAGCGCTGGACGGTCCTGGCGATCGTCTCCTCCGCGCTGCTGCTGATCGCCCTGGATATGACCATCCTGTACACGGCCCTGCCGAGGCTCAGCGCTGAGCTGGGGGCCTCGTCCTCGCAGCAGCTGTGGATTATCAACGCCTATCCGCTGGTCATTATGGGGCTGCTTCCCGGCTCGGGGGCACTTGGTGACCGATTCGGTCACAAGCGGATCTTCCAGATCGGACTGGTGCTCTTCGGTCTGGCCTCGGTGCTGGCGGCGTTCTCCCCGAATCCCGAGGTGCTCATCATTGCTCGCGCGCTGCTGGCCGTGGGTGCGGCCGCGTCCATGCCGGCCACGCTGGCCCTGATCCGGGTCGCCTTCTCGATCGAGCGCGAGCGCAATCTGGCCATCGGCATCTGGGCCTCGGTGGCCACGGTAGGCATGGCGCTGGGTCCGCTGGTCTCTGGCACGCTGCTGCAGTGGTTCTGGTGGGGATCCGTCTTCCTCATCAATGTCCCCATCGTGGTGATCGCCTCGGTCCTGATCCTGCTGGTCGGTCCGGCCAACCGCACCAATCCGGGCCGGCGCTGGGACGGGCTGTCCTCGCTGCAGGCCCTGGTGGGGCTCTCCGCCGCTGTGCTGGCCATCAAGACCTATGCCGAGGCGCCGGTGAACTGGTCACTTGCGGTGGCAGCGACCGTGGTCGCCGTCGTCGTCCTCACGCTTTTTACCCGCCGCCAGCTGCGGCTGATGCGGGAGGGTGAGCCGCTGGTGGACTTCGCCATCTTCCGCAACCGAGGTTTCAGCGGCGGAGTGATCGCCGCTGGCGCCTCGGTCTTCGCGATCGCCGGAGTGCAGCTCGCGGTGACCCAGCGGTTCCAGCTGCTGGAGGGGTTCACGCCGCTGCAGGCCGGCCTTCTGGTCACCGCCCTGGCCGGAAGCTCCCTGCCGTTCGCGGTCTTCGGCGGGGCCATTCTGCACCGCACCGGGCTTCTGGTGCTCATCGGTGGGGGTATCGGTGCCGCGGCCGTGGGTTCGCTGGTGGTTCTGGCCGGGGCCATGCAGGACTCGCTGATGATGCTGGTGGTGGGCCTGCTGGTGCTGGGTGCCGGCCTCGGGGCCTCAATGTCCGTGGCCTCCTCGGCGATCATGGGCAATGTGCCGCCGCGGCGAGCCGGGATGGCGGCCTCGCTCGAGGAGGCCGCCTACGAGTTCGGCGGTCTGGTGGGCGTCGCGGTGTGCGGCTCCCTGCTGACCTTGGTGTATACCCGCACGCTGGCCCTGCCGGCTTCAGCCGAGCAGTATCTGGGGCAGGCGCCGGCAGCGGTGCTCTCCAGCGGCGACGACGTCGTCGCGGAGGCAGCCGCGCAGGCGTTCGAGTCCGCTTATCTGGCGATGCTCGTGGCCGTAGCGGCAGCGATGGTGCTGGCCACGGTGGCGGTGGTGACCTTCCTGCGGCGCTACACCCCGGGCACAGAGTCCCAGGCGTATCCCGGCAACCACTGAGGCGGCGGCGTAGCATCCCGTTTGCCCGCCTGTGGTAGAAACCGGTGCATGACTGTTCCAGAGATCACACGCGGCTCCGGCGGAGTTCTCGATGCCATTCGCAGCGCCCTGCCCTCCCTCATTCCCAGTGAGCGGCGGGTGGCCGAACGCATCGTTGGAGAGCCGGAAGAGGTCCTGGACATGTCAGCCGCGGAGATGGCCTCCAGCACCCAGACCTCTGCCGCTACGGTGAGTCGCGCCTGTCAGAATCTTGGATTCAAGGGCTTTCAGCACCTGCGCATGCTGCTCGCCCGAGAGGTGGGAGCTCGGCGGCGTGAGGAGCCCACGGCGGAACCGGGTGTTCGCGGGTATCTCGGGGCAATCTTCCGCGGCGCTGCTGACGCCATGGGCACCGCCGCGGACACCGTTGACGACGAGAGCTTTATTGCTGCAGCTGAGGCCCTGCGCCAGGCGCGGCGCGTGCTGGTGGTCAGCTCAGGTGGTTCCGCCGCCATTGCCCAGTCCTTTGCCTTCAGAATGACCACCTCAGCGCGCTCCTGCGAGGCGCCCGCGGACTCCGTATCCCAGTTGCTGGCCGCCACGGGGCTGACCTCTGAGGATGTGTGCGTGGTGGTCAGCGAGAGCGGGTCCAACACCGTTACGCTCAACGCAGCAGACGCCGCCAAGAGTGCAGGAGCCACGCTCATCGGCGTCACGGCGTACTCACGGACGCGCCTGACCGATCTGGCGGATCATTGTCTGATAGCCGGTGCCGGATACCACGCCTGGAGGGAGGAGCGCATCGGAGGGAACATCGTGCTGATGATTCTTCTGGGTGCTCTGCACAGTGCGGTCGTGCACCCGAGTGCCTTGGGGGACGGGGCGGATGATTCAGAGCACAATGCCGTCAGCGAGTTCACGCTGGAGCGCGTGGCCGGTCTGATCGACGAATAGCCCGCCCTGGTGCACAGTTCCAGTGCGTGGGATGAAGTTCACCTGGTGTTCGGTGGACCGCCCTTAGGAATTTACCTTCCATGATCACACTCTCTTATGTAACAACGTTTCTTAGAGGGGAATCATGGCTGCTATCGAGCTTTCCGGCCTCACACGCCGGTTCAAAGACACCACGGCAGTGGATGCGGTGGACCTCACGGTGGAGGACGGGGACTTCCTGGTCCTGCTGGGGCCCTCCGGCTGCGGCAAATCCACGCTCCTGCGCATGCTCGCGGGGCTCCTGGAGCCCACGGCGGGAACCATACGGATCGGCAACGCCGACGTCACCGCCCTCTCACCGCGGCGACGCGGCATTGCCATGGTTTTCCAGAACTATGCCCTCTATCCGCACCTGAGCGTGCGGCAGAACCTATCCTTTCCCCTGCGCTTCGCGAAGCTCACCAAGGAGGAGAAGCAGCAGAAGGTGGCCGCCGTTGCGGAATCGCTGGACATTGCCGCCCTGCTGGACCGCAAGCCGAAGGAGCTCTCCGGAGGACAGTGCCAGCGTGTAGCCGTGGGCCGCGCGCTGGTCCGGGATCCGCAGGCCTTCCTCATGGATGAGCCGCTCTCCAATCTGGATGCGAGCCTGCGGACCAGTACCCGCCAGGAGCTCACCTCCCTGCACCGCCAGCTGGGAGCCACCTTCATCTATGTCACCCATGACCAGGTCGAAGCCATGACGATGGCCACGCGCATCGTGGTGCTCAACAAGGGACGTATCGAACAGGTGGGCACACCCTTGGACGTCTATGACGCTCCTGCGTCCGTGTTCGTGGCACAGTTCATCGGCAGCCCGGCCATGAACCTGGTTCCCGCCACAGTCACCAGCAGGGACGGGACGGTGCACCTCGTCGGTGAGGGAATCTCTGTCCCCCTGTGGGAAGGCGAGACCGAGGATCTCGAGGTCTACCTCGGGGTGCGTCCCGAACATCTGCGTCCCCTGACGCCCCACGAGTCCGGATCCGCGCAGGTGCGCCTGGGCTGCCAGCTCACCCACACGGAGCATCTCGGCAACGAGGAGATCCTCTACGGCCAGGTGGCCGGCACCGAGGTTCGGATCCGCCGCCCCCGGACAGGCCAGGCTCACCCCGGACCCTCAGCACCGGAGCGTTCCGCGGACCTCACGTTCGCCCTTGAGCACCTGCACCTCTTCGACCGCAAGACCGGGCGTCGCCTCGTGTGGCTGCCCGAGCTCGCACCCAGCACGGCGGCGGAGGGAAGCCACCGCCAACCCGTGCTCCCTGCCGCGGTCTGATTCCGGGTCCACACCCACCGCTCAGCACGCTTCACCGTTCACCCTTCTGCACTCATTGACTCGCGCGCGCCCAGCGCCACCTTTGAAAGGACCACTCATGTCATCCTCACGCTCCCCGTTCTGGCGCACTGCCGCCGCCCTGTCTGTGACCGGCCTCCTGCTGGCCGGTTGCAGCACCGACACCACATCCTCCGCTGCGGCGGACTCCACCGGAGACCAGGAGCCGGTGGAGATCGTCTTCGAAAGCTACAACCTCAACGACGTCGGCACCTGGAGCGAGACCATCGAAGGTCTGATCGAGGAGTTCGAGGACGAGAACCCGCACATCACCGTGGTGGCCCAGGGCATTGAATCGGACAACACTGCCTCCAGCGTCCAGCAGCAGATCCTTGCCGGATCCGCGCCTGACGTCGCGCAGCTGACCTTCAACACGCTCGAGTTCGCCATCGATGAGCTCGGCGCGGTCAACCTCACCGAATACGCCGGCGAGGAGCTGGAAGAGCACTTCGAGGGCGAGTACCCCTACCACCCCAACGCCCGTGTGCTGGCGGATCGCGACGGCCAGACGTACGGCATGCCCTACGTCTTCTCCACGCCGGTGCTCTGGATCAACGAAACCCTCGTCGAAGGAGCAGGCCTGGACCCCGAGGCCCTGGACCTCTCCACCTGGGACGCGCTCAAGGAAGCCGCAGAACAGGTGACGGCGCACACGGGGCAGCCCTCCTTCAGCTCCTCATGCGTCATCAGCGGCGGAAGCTGGTGCATGCAGTCCATGTTCCTCTCCAACGGTGCAGATGTCCTCAGCGAGGACCGCAGCACCATCGAATTTGGCTCCCCCGAAGCAGCTCAGACGGTGGAGGTCTTCCAGGACTTCTACGAGTCAGGCCTCATGCCCAATGAGGACACCGCCACACAGTACGAGTCCTTCGCCCGCGGCGACTCGGTGGCCTTCCACGTCAACACCTCCGCCCTGCAGGGAGCCTTCATGGGCGGGGCCGAAGCAGCCGGATGGACTCTGAACGCGACAACCCTTCCCGCATTCGGCGACCACGAGGTCGTGCCCACCAACTCAGGTTCGGCCCTGATGATGTTCTCCGAGGATCCGGCGAAGCAGGAGGCCGCATGGGAACTGATCAAGTTCTTCACCTCGGAGCGCGCGTATGAGGAGCTCACCACGGGGATCGGCTACCTGCCGCTGCGCTCCAGCATGGCCGAAGAAGGCGGAACCCTCCACGAGTGGGTCCAGGAGAACCCCCTGGTGGAGCCCAACCTGCAGCAGCTGGAGAGCATGAAGCCCTGGAAGGCTTACCCGGGCAACAGCTACCAGCAGGTGGACGTTCTGCTGGCCACTGCCATCGAAGAGGTGGTCTTCCAGGGCGCCGACGCTGAGACGGAGCTGCAGGAAGCGGCTCGTCGGTCCCAGGAGCTGATCGCTGAGTGATGACGCCGCCCCTGAACAACGAGACCACTCTGACCACACTGTCAGCGGGCACGGCAGATGCAGAACGCGTCTGCCATGTTCCCGGGACCTACAATTTTCGGGATCTTGGAGGGCTGCCCTTCGCCGCTGGGGGGCATACGCGCTCCGGTGTGCTCTTCCGGTCTGACGCCCTCCACGCCCTCACCGATCCGGGACGCCGCATGCTCCAGCAGTTGGGTATCGGTCGCATCATCGATCTGCGCAGCGACTCGGAACGAGCCGGTATGCCCAGTGCGGTGGAGGGGCTGGGCATCCCCACCGTCCATCGACCCGTGCACCCCCAGGCCAACCCGCGCGTTCAGGTGGAGCAGGATCTCTCCTTAGCCGGTATCTACGTCCGGTTTATCACCGAGGCGGGGGAGGGCCTCACCAGCGCGGTGAGGGAAGTTGCCGCCCACCGCAGCCCGGCCTTGGTGCACTGCACCGCGGGGAAGGACCGCACCGGCGTCGTCGTCGCGATGATCCTGGACCTGATCGGGGTGGAGCGGGAGGCGATCGTGGAGGACTACACCTCCACTGAGCGCTACCTGGCGGGAGAATGGGCCGAGCAGATGCTGGCAAGGTACAGCTCCAGCGCTTTGCCGCGTGGGATGAGCCAGGAAGCCATTGAAGAAGTGGTGACCTTAAGCCCCGCGTCCTGCCTCACCGACGTGTTCGCCCGCCTCGACGCGGCGGGCGGAACAGCCGTCTACCTTCAGCGATACGGGCTCACGGCCCAAGATATCGACGCTCTCTACGCACTTCTGGCTGACTAGGAGGACCCTCATCATGGAACTCACTGCTGACTCCCAACACTCGTCTCCTACCCATACGCTGCTGCACATCTCTGACACGCACTTCGTGGAAGACGATGCTCTGCTTCACGGATCTGTGGACTCTGACAGCCATCTGGCGCAGATGTTCGAACAGCTTAAGGACTCCGCGATCACTCCGGATGCGCTGATCTTCACCGGAGACCTCGCCGATGCCGGACAGCCCCAGGCCTATCAGCGGCTGCGAGCTCTGGTCGAGCCCGTGTGCGAGCACTACGACGCTGAGCTGATCTGGGTCATGGGCAATCACGACTCGCGCCCTGAATTCAGGCGCGGCCTGTGGAGCCAGGACCCGGGCACCGAAGCTGCCCAAGCCCCGGTGGACTACGTGAGAGAGGTCAACGGACTGCGGATCATCGCACTGGACTCCACGGTTCCCGGTCATCACCACGGAGAAATCACCGATGAGCAGTACGTGTGGTTGCAGGAAGTGCTGGAGAAACCCGCAGAGCACGGCAGCCTTCTAGCCCTGCACCACCCGCCGATTCCCAGCCCGCTGGATCTGTTGGAGCTGGTGGAGCTGCGGAACCAGTCGCGGCTTGAAGACGCGCTTGCAGGCAGCGACGTGCGCGGGGTCCTGGCGGGGCACCTGCACTACTCCACCACCAGCACCCTGCCCGCAGGGATCCCGGTCTCCGTCGCGAGCGCGACCTGTTACACCCAGGACCTCCGGGTCCAGAAGTGGCATGCGCGGGGGCAGAACGGTGGTCAGGGATGCAACCTCGTGGAGGTCTACCCGGACCGGGTGGTGCACACGGTCGTTCCCATGGCAGTTCACCCGACCGTCTACGAGATGACTCCGGAGATGCTGCAGAGTTTCATCGACAAGTCCCGGCAGGCGGCTGCCGCTGCCGAGCACACCGACCACGCGGGGGTCTGAGGACCATGTTCGTCACCGTGACGCCTGAGAGTCCCACCGTCACCCGGGACATTGAGGCAGCACCGGCTTCGGATGAGGGGAAGCAGACGGAACGGGGAGGCAGGAGGATCTGGGGGCGGCTGGTCCCGTATCTCTACATCGCTCCCGGTGTGGCGCTGCTGCTGCTGTGGACGTACTGGCCGTTGGCCAGGACCTTCGAACTGTCGTTCTATGACTGGAACCTGCTGCCGAACAGTCCCCGGGAATTCATCGGGCTGCAGAACTACCAGTCGATGCTCTCGCACCCGGAGATGAGGCAGGCCACCATCAATACCGGTGTGTACATCGTGGCCTTCTCAGTGTTCTCGCTGGTGCTCCCCGTGCTCATCGCTCTGCTGTCCCAACAGGTGCGGGGGCGGTGGAAGACCTTCTACCAGGCTCTGATCTTCGTGCCCTTCCTGCTGACCCCCGTGGCCACCAGCGCCGTGTGGAGATGGCTCTACGCCGAGAACGGTGGTGCGATTCCCCGCCTGCTGGGCTTCTTCGGCGTGGAGGTGGGCAACGTCTTCAGAGATCCCAGTGTGGCCTTGCTGGCGCTGACCGTGATCGTGGGCTGGCAGCTGCTGGGCTTCGGGGTGCTGGTGGTCTCCGCGGGTATTGCGGGGATCAATCCCGACTACGCCCATGCGGCATCGCTGGACGGCGCCCGGTCTTCTGACATCACCCGCCGCATCACTCTTCCGCTGCTCTCACCGACCCTGCTGTTCCTCGGCCTGATGACACTGCTGCTGTCTGCGCAGTGGACCTTCCCGATCATCGACATCCTCACCCGAGGCGGACCGTCGAACTCCACCACGAACGTCTACTACGTGCTGTACCAGTTCGGCTTCCAGAACTTTGACGCGGGGCTGTCAGCAGCAGCCGGCGTGCTCTTCTTCATCGTCTTCGGCGTGATCGGGGTGCTGTTTGTAGAGCTCACCGACAGATTCGCCTTCTACGACAACTAAAGGACCATCATGCCGTTCATCCTCGAAGCTTCAGCGTCTGAGACCCGCGCCGAACAGTCCCGTGCTGAGCGGACACCTGGCACGGACAACACCACGCCCGCTCCGGTACCGCAGATCATTGTGGCGAAAGGCGCTCCGGAGAGTCAGCTGCCTGTGGGGAGCCGCTCCCGCTGGCGAGGCCTGGCAGGCCACGGCGTACTGGCCGTCGTCGCACTCTTCTGCGTCTTCCCGGTGTACTGGCTCTTCGCCACCTCGCTGAGGCGCCCCGAGGACGCGTTGAGCCAGAACCTCATTCCCTGGCCGCTGAGCCTGGAGAACTACACCTATGTCCTGGAAGCAATCCCGATCGTTGCCATGCTGGTCAACACCTTCCTCATGGCTTCGGTGATGACCTTCTTCCAGCTGCTGATCGCCGTTCTTGCGGCATACGGGTTTGCGATCTGGGACTTTCCGGGCAAACGTCTCGCGATGTTCCTTTTCATCGGATCCTGGTTGGTGCCCTTCCAGGTGACGATGATCCCGAACTACGTTCTCATTGCCAACCTCGGACTGCTGAACACCATTGCGGGAGTGGTCATCCCGAACCTCGCCTCGGCGTTCGGGGTGCTGATGCTTCTGCAGCATATGCGCGCCTTTCCCCGAGAACTCATCGACGCCGCGAAAGTGGACGGGCGGAACAGCTTCCTGACCCTGTGGCAGGTGGTGCTGCCCAATATGAAGCCGGCACTGGCTGCACTGGCCATCATGATGTTCATCTCCGCCTGGAACGACTACCTCTGGCCCATGCTGGTTCTGCGCCAGTCGGATGCGCTCATTCAGGTCGGCATCCGCGGCTTCCTCTCGGCGGAGGGCAACGACTGGGGAGCCGTGATGGCGGCCGCCGGACTGGCCTGTTTGCCGGTCTTCGCCATCTACATCTTCCTGCAGCGCTACGTGGTCAACGCCTTCATTCGGTCAGGGATCAAGTAGCTCCCGCGGGCAGCCCCCACGTGAGGCCGAACGTGAAGCGGGCAGTTCAGGCGCCGTCGTCGGGCGTCTCAGGAGCGCCTTCAGCGGGGGAGGCGAGGCGAATGATGGCCTCGATGGTCTGCTCGCGCACCGCGGGATCCAGCGGCTGGGAACTCAGCGCCTCGTAGAACCACAGGCCATCGGCAGCCAGACGCGCGATGAAGGCCTGGAGCTTCGCGCCGTCGGAGAGGTCCTCAGCCGAAGGCGGTTCCGGCGCCCATGCGCGGTAGACCCGCTCCCAGACCTCATTGGCTTCTGGGTTCTCACTGGCTTCCAGCTGCAGGATCAGCTCGGCCCGCTCCGGATTCTGCGAGAGCCGGGTGTAGGCGGCAAAACGCTGGTCCTCGGTGATCTCCTCCGCAGGGGCCCCGGCCTCGGCTTCCATGGCCTGCTCCCATTCGGCGGCCACATGGGTGTGCAGGGCCAGCAGCAGGTCCTCGCGGGAGGGGAAGTGATAGAGCAGCCCGCCCTTGGTGAGCCCAGCCTCGGCCGCCACGGATTCATAGGTCAGCGTGGTGACGCCCTCGCGCTGGACCACACGTTTGGCTGCGGCGAGGATCTCATCGCGTTTGGAAGGCCTCATAGTGCGTCCAGCCTATCGAAGCGGGCTGAGCCGCCTGGGGCGGCGCGGTGGCCTGATGGTCAGGCTCCCGCTTACATAGGGGTTGTCCTGTAGTGCGGCGGCGCCAGTTTCAGTCCGCGTAGGAGGCCGGCTGGCAGACTCCAAATACGTGCCACCTCACGGAATACGTCCTAGCGTGGGGGTGCCGTCGTGCCACGCGGAATGAGGTTCGCCGGCAGGCGGACGTCCTGCTGGTTCGCTGTAATGTGGCGAATTTGGGCCAGGAGGCGAGTAGCGGCGGTGGCCCCCAGCGCATGGCGAGGCTGGTCCAGCACACTGATTGCAGGGCTGACCAGGGTGGTCCACTCTTGGTCGTCGAAGCCGATGAAGGAAAAGGTCTCCGGAATGGGAACCCCCGCCTCAACGATGGCCTTGTAAGCGCCGGCGGTCAATACCGCATCGGTGCAGAACAGGGCGGAGAAGTCTTGGCCGGACTCAATGAGTCGACGAACGGCCTTTTGCGCGGATCGCCACGTGTATTCGGCGTGAACCACAAGGTCATGTTCTAGAGGGAGACCGTGTTTGCCCAGCGCGTTGCGGTAGCCCAGGAGGCGTTGTGCAGATGGCCGGAGTGCCCCGGTGTCAATCCCTGGTGGAAACCCGCTGACGCCTTGAGAGTCGTAGACTGCTTCGGTGACGATGGCGATACGTTTGTGCCCCAGCTCGATGAGCGATTCGGTGGCCAGTTCGGAGGCGCCTACGTGATCCAGTGAGACCAGCGGGACGTCCGCCAGAGCGGGCATGCGGCGGTCCAGGAGGACTACGGGGATTTCATCGTTCACGAGTCGGGAGATTGCGTCGGGCTCGTCTTGGAAGACCGGAGCGATGACAAACCCATCCACCCGTTTCTCGGTGAGCAGTTCGATGCTTCGGGTCTCGACGTCTGGGTCGTTGTCTGTGTTAGCGACCAGCACCTCGAAGCCAGCGGAACGGGCCGCGTCCGTAAGTCCCCGGAGCGCAGCCGAGAAGAATGGATTGGCGACATCTGGGAGGACTGCGGCGATGGTTTTGCTGGAGCCTGAGACCATTGCTTTGGCAAGCGCATTCGGCCGATACCCGAGGCGTTTAGCCGCTTCATGGACAGCCTTTTGTGTCTTGGGGCTGCTGGACCCACGTCCGGCAAGCACCCTGGCCGCACTGGACTTGGAGACTCCGGCTTCACGCGCGACGTCGTTTATGGTGACTGACTGACTGCGTGGCGCCACGTGTAAGCCCCTCCTGTGGATGTCATGCCCTTCGGCATAGCTCATTGTAGACGCGCCCCTCATGGAGGCGAGCGGGGCGGATGGGTTGTGTTATGCCAGCGTTACGAAAGGGCTACATGTGTGTTGCGACACAAAAATCTGTTGACACCGTTCCCAACAATGCGCAACACTGTTCGTACCCGAGGTTTGGGAGCGTTCCCAGAAAGTCTGGGCATCCCGTGGCATCCAGTCGACGAACCGTAGAGGCGGTGTCTGGATGCTGCACCGTTGATGAGGAGACGAATTATGCAGAATCACTCCACCACTGGCAATGGGGCCAGCCTGCGTTACGGGGTGCTGGCTCTGTCAGCGGCACTCGTGCTCAGCGCGTGCGGTAGTAATGCAGAGGGTGGTGACGGGGACGGCCAGGGTGGCGGTACCTTGACCTTCGGTCTTGATAGCGACGTGCCTAGTCTCGTTACCCCTCAGAACCAGGGCAGCGCCTCGATGATGCTCAACAGCGTCCTCCACCGGGGGCTCGTCATGTATGACGAGAGTGGCGAAATTGTCCCTGCCCTGGCTGAAGAGTTTGAGGACGAGGACTTTCAGACCTACACTTTCCACCTTCGAGAAGGCCTGACTTTCCACGACGGCACCGACCTCACCAGTGAGGACGTCAAGGCCACCTTGGAGCACCTTGCGGACCCGGACACAGTGGCCAAGCTCTATCCGGTCACCCAAGGCATCGAATCTATCGAAACTCCCGACGAGCGCACAGTCATTGTTCACCTGGAGGAACCCGACGCGGCGTTCCTCTCCTACCTGGCTGACGTTTCAGGGGCGATTCTGCCCAGCGAAACCATCGGGAACGACGGGCCCACTTACGTGGGGGCGGGGCCCTTCCAATACGTCAGCTATGAGGAGGGATCCGCGTTCGTTGTCCAGCGGTTCGAGGACTACTACGAGGACGAACAACCTCACTTCGATGAGATCGAGTTTCAGGTGCTCCCAGACCAGGCTGCCCGTGACAATGCCCTATTGACGGGCAGCGCCGACATGATCTCGTTCGTTGGCTGGACGAACTACGCCCAGGTGGAAGCCAACGATGGGCTGGTCCTCGACGAGACTATGGGTCCCTTCATGTACCTGCAGTTCAACGTCGAGTCGGACAGTCCCTTCAGCGACCCTCGGGTCCGTCAGGCCGTGGCTTACGCGGTGGACCGTGAGGCTGTAGTTGACTCGGCGTTAGGTGGTGAAGGTGCACCAATGTACGGGATGCCCATGCCAGAGGACAGCGAGTTCTACAACCCGGACCTGGACAAGTGGTACGAGCAGGATTTGGACCGAGCTCGCGAGCTTCTAGCGGAAGCCGGCTACCCGGATGGCTTCACGGCCCGAATGCTCTCCTCATCCCAGTATGACTTCCACCAGAACACTGCGCTTTCCGTGCAGAACGACCTTGAGCAGATCGGGATCGAGCTCGAGATGAACTTGCCCGACTGGCCCACTCGGCTTGACCTGGGCGCGGAAGGTGAATATGACATCGCCGTGTACGGCACCGTGGGTACCACCAACGACCCGGCATGGATGGATCAGATGCTGACGCCGGCAGGAGCTCAGAACGCGCCCTATGGTTATGACGACGAGACCGTCAACGATCTGCTCGACAAGGGTCGCCGGGCTAGTGACCTTGCGGAGAGGCAAGAGGTCTATAACGAGCTGGGCGAGTACATCCTAGAAGAGGCGCCGGTGATCGGCCTGGCCTGGCGTTCCCAGGCTTACGGTTACTCGACCGAGATTGAAGGCTTCGCCCACATCCCCGGCTTCCTGACCTTCACCTCTGGGTACACCCTGGATCAGGCTCACTTCACCGAGGAGTGAGCAGCCAGAGAGTCCATTCCTGTGGGGCCGGCACAGTGTGCTGGCCCCACAGACACGTACTGACGAGTAAGGAGCTCACATGCTCGCCATGATCGGCAAGCGTCTCGCAGTGGGGTTGGTCCTGCTCTGGGTCGTCGCCACAGTGGTGTTTTTGGCGCTGCACATGGTGCCCGGCGACCCCGCCCGGATCATCCTCACTGGGACCGGTGCCACGCCTACCGAGGAAGCCATCCAAAACTTGCGCGAGCAGTTGGGCCTCCACCTGCCTCTCTGGGAGCAGTACACCCGTTTCTTGGGACAACTTCTCACCGGTTCTTTGGGGGAGTCGCTGCGCAGCGGGACGCCGGTTACAGAACTAGTCGGTCAACGGCTACCTCGCACGTTGCAGTTGGTATTCGCTACCACCCTAGTCTCGGTGCTTTTTGGAGTGCTCTTTGGAGCCCTAGCGGGACGGCGGGGCGGTTGGATCGACCGGGTGCTGATGGTCGTGACCTCCTTTAGCGTGGCGATCCCTGCTTATGTGGCAGCCGTGGTGCTGGTGTACTTCGTCGGTGTTCAAATGCAGTGGTTGCCCTCCGGCGGTTACGTTCCTTTCAGCGACGATCCGGTGGGCCATATCCAGACCCTCATCATGCCCACCATCTCGCTCTCTTTGGCCTTCACCGCTGTCGTGGCCCGTATGACGCGTACCGCGGTTCTTTCAGTCGGTGAACAAGACTGGGTGCGCACCGGGCGTTCCGTGGGCCTGAAGGAGTCGCGGGTCTTCTCCCGGCATGTCCTGCGGAACTCCCTTACCTCGGTAGTCACCGTCTCCGGTCTGCAGATGGGCGCACTCCTGGGAGGAACCGTGATCGTCGAACGCGTGTTCAGCTGGCCGGGTCTCTCTGACCTCCTGATCAATGGTGTGACTACCCGGGACTATCCAGTGGTCCAGGGCACCGTTCTAGTGATTGCCGCGTTGTTTGTGCTTCTCAACATTGTCGTAGACATTCTCTACGGCTTCATAGACCCGAGGGGGAGGGACTGATGAACCGACTGGCCGCTTTCCTCCGCGAGCTGAAGTCTCCCGGTAATTTCCTTGCAGCGCTCTTCTTAGCGCTTCTCGTCGCTGGTGCCTTGCTGGCCCCGTGGTTGGCTCCGCACAGCCCCGTTGCACACAGCAATGAGCGTCTCATCTCTCCTGGAGCAGACCATCTGCTCGGTACCGATCAGTTTGGACGGGACATATTCTCCCGTCTGATCACTGGAGCTCGGGTGGACCTGCTCGTATCCTTCGGCGCTGCTGCTCTGGCGGCCGTGCTCGGTGTCGTCATCGGGCTCATCGGCGGGACGACCAAGGGGTTTCCCCGAATGCTCGCAATGCGTGGTATCGAAGTGATCCTGGCCTTCCCTCCGATCGTCTTTGCTCTACTGGTGGTCACGCTGTTCGGGCCGGGATCGCTGACTCTCATCCTGACAATGGGCATTCTGTTCGCGCCGCAGTTCGCCCGCGTCGTTTACGGCGAGGTGCTGACCATCAGCAACTTGGAGTACGTGCAGGCCAGCCGGGTGATGGGCAGTTCCTCACTGCGTGTGCTCTTCCTGGTCATCCTGCCTGGAGCCTTGCCGCCTGTCCTGGTCCAACTTTCCATGACGGTGGCAACCTCCATGCTCCTGTCCTCGGGGCTGAGTTACCTAGGACTGGGCGTGGTGCCCCCTACCCCGTCGTGGGGCGGAATGATCGCCGAGGGCCAGGCCATCATGATGACATCCCCTGGTCTGCTCTTCTTCAGCAGTGCGGCCGTCGTTGCCACCGTCCTGTGTTTCTCTGTCCTGGCCGATGCACTGGAGAAGTCTTTGGACCCACGGCGTTCACGCAAGCGAGGGGCTGTCCGACAGGCTCCCAAGGCTACGGTGGCCTAGGGATGACAGGAATGAACGGGATAAGGCTCGGAGCGCACAGCCAGATGTTCGTCCATGACATCGCAGAGGATCCTGGGTTGGTGTTCGATGAGGTGGCCCGGTGCGGTCTCCATGCTGTGGAAGTTCATGTGGCCGACCCCGGAAACTTTCCGGAGCAAGAGGTGCTTGAGGCCGCAGATCGGACTGGCCTGCAGGTGGTCCTTGGCACTGCCCTGGCGGCTGACGCTTCGACCATCAGCGACGACCCTGAAATCAGAAGTCGCGGGATAGCGCATCTCGAAAGGTGCATTCGTCTTGCATCGAGACTCGGGGCTTCGACTATCGCCGGAGGAATCCACTCCGCTAACGGAGTCTTTGCCGGTCGGGGGCGAACCACCGAAGAGTGGGAGAGATCTGTGCAGGCACTCCAGCAGGTGGCCCCCTTGGCTGAGGAGTACGGCATCACCCTTACCCTCGAGCCGGTGAGCCGCTACTCAGGGTATTTCCTCAACTCTGCCGAGGACGCCGTCCAGCTGGCTGATGCGGTGGGCTCGACCCATATTGCAGTCCAGTTGGACACCTTTCATATGAACATCGAAGAGGCAGACCCCGCCGAGGCTATTCGCCTGGTGGGAGAGCGACTTAAGCACGTACACGTGGTGGAGGGTAATCGAGGGGTCCCTGGAACCGGCCAGGTGCCCTGGCGTTCAGTCTTCGCCGCTCTTCGGGACATCGATTACTCAGGATTGCTGGTATACGAACACTTCCCTGTGACCTTGCCAACTATGGCAACCAGAACACACACATGGCGCTCCCTCGCTAGCAGTCAAGATGTCTGTGTCTATGGCACCGAGAACTTGCGCCGAGCGGCCCGCGAGGCGGGATTTCTTGAGGAGGATAAGTGAAAATGCAGACCCAGACAGTTCCACCGGTTCTCGAAGTGCGCAACCTTAGTGTCGGATTCAACAATGATGACGACACCACCTGGGTTACTCGTGAAGTGTCCTTTGCTGTCGAGCCCGGGAAGACCTTGGCGATTGTGGGAGAGTCTGGCTCTGGCAAGTCAGTCACCTCTATGGCGGTGTTAGACCTGCTGCCCTCCAACGCGGTGCGCGAAGGCGAAGCGTTGTTGCGTGGGGAGGACCTCGTCAGTGCCTCCAAGGAGCGCCTGCGAGCAGTCCGGGGCAACGACGTTGCGATGATTTTTCAGGAACCGATGACGGCGCTGAATCCGGTCTTCACCATTGGGCGGCAGATCGTCGATGCACTGCAGGCTCACGAGAAAGTCCCCTCCGCGCAGGCGAGAGCGCGGGCCGTGGAGCTCTTGAAACTGGTAGGAATCCCGGAACCGGAGCGTCGGATCAAGAGCTTCCCCCATCAGCTTTCCGGTGGGCAGCGGCAGAGGGCAATGATTGCCATAGCGATCTCCAAGAACCCGTCGGTGCTCATTGCAGATGAACCTACTACGGCGCTCGATGTCACAGTGCAGGCAGAGATTCTTGCTCTGCTTCGCCGTCTCCAGACTGAGATGGATATGGCCATCGTGCTGATCACGCATGACATGGGAGTCGTCGCCGATATGGCCGATGACGTCATAGTCATGCGACATGGCGAAATCGTCGAGCGCGCCGAGGTGCGTAGTCTCTTCGCTTCGCCGGAGCATGAATACACCCGTGCCCTGCTTGCAGCGGTCCCGCGCATTGAGTCCATCATCGACCCCGAACCGACTCCCGTGCCTCACCAGGAGGATGCCGGGACCACCGCGGCCCTCGACATCCAAGCCCTGCATGTGCGCTATCCCGGACGCTGGGGTCGTCCCGGGTTCCAGGCGGTCAAGGACGTTAGCCTGACCATCCCGCAAGGCCAGATCCTAGGGTTGGTAGGTGAGTCTGGGTCGGGCAAGAGCACTATTGGCAAAGCAGTGGTGGGATTGGCTCCCGTGGAGTCCGGCTCGATTAGGATCAACGGCATCGCCGTCGGGGCCAGGGGCAAAGCGGCTCATCGCAGATGAGGGTGTAGCAAGGGTCTGAATCCTCCGGTGTCGAGCAGG
>NZ_JAVKGT010000011.1:0-84684 GCF_031432335.1 Nesterenkonia flava
TAGCTACATCCTTTCAGCTTAAAAAGATGCGGCATCAAACCTGGGACGCTTCACTATGCCTGTCGCGCCTTTTACTTCTACGTGCCTTTCTTCGTCGTTCAGGATGACACGCAGATCGTACGGCTTGCCTAGCTCCTCGATTTGATCTGCTCCCAGTCTGGTGTAGTGGTCACGGGCGAGCTTCACGGCATATTGTTCTATCGCTGCTCGGCGTGCAGCATCCGATATATATCCCTGCCCAGAATTGGGCGGAACTGGGGTTGGCTCTTTGTGAGCCTTAGCCAAGTCTGGTGTTTGATGAGTGATGCCGAGCAGTACCGGGACGAGTGCTGCCGGAAACTTCGCCAAGTACCCCTGCTGGGCTCGTAGCTCCTTGCCCCCGTAATTTTGAAACGGTGCGTAGACGGGGCCATCTGCTCGCTTCTCGAGGTCTGCAAGGATATCCAGGATTTGCTGGCGCCTATCCTGGAGCGCGGTTCGGGTGAGTGGAGTCGCGAACTCCGTGTAGTTCTGCAGGGGAACGAGCCAGCCCGGGCCTGTGATCGGGGCCCTGCGGGCACGGCCCGCGGCACCTTTGGCCTGCCAGGTAATAGGCTTCTCTAGAAGTGGACCCACAACTTCTGACCAGCCCACCAGAGCAGGTTCACCCGCGAAGTGCTTGTGCCAATGGAAGACAACGTCACCCGGCTGAGCGTAAGAGACGAGGGTGTAAGACCAGGTCTCTTTGTTTCTGGAGTCGCGCTGCGGGGCCTTCAGGTCAGCGCCAAGGTCTTGGCGGTCGGTGATCTCCATCCAGTACCGCTCCGAGTCATCTGACTCCCACCAGTTGTTGATTGGCATGTTCGAAATCCTAGTCGCCGTCCCACCGGACGAGAGGAATATGGACCCCGGGCCTATCGGCCCCGCGGCGGCACGCCTCTCCGTTGCAGGTTGTGGTGGACGGTCTTGCGGTGGATGTTGAATTTGTCAGCGATCTGCTGGAGGGGAAGACCTGCCTGGTAGTCGCGGACAATGATGTCCACCTGCTTGCTAGTTAGCTTGGCGCGGCGTCGGGTGCGACTGGCGGCCTGCTGCGGTTCGCGGTCCAGGGCTCCGCTTGCCCTGTGCTCGAGCACCGGACCGTGGGCTTGACGAACGCGAGCTTTTGTTTCGTAATTGGTCCACGAGAGTCCCGTCATCCCAGGCTCGAACCGGGGACCAGGTGACTTCCTAGAGCACCCGCCGCCAGGTGGGGTGGCGGAGGCGGTGGTCGCGGGTGATGCCCGAGTGCTTCACCTCGGCCTGCAGCTTCGGAGTCACCCACGTGGCGTCGCCGGCGTCCTCAGGCGGGACATCATCAACCGGCGGCGTCTTACGCACCAGCTTCTCCAGCTGAGCCCGTAACTCCGTTAACTCCGCATCACTGAAACCAGTGCCCACACGCCCGGCATAAGTGAGGTTGCCGTCGTCGTCGGTGATACCCAGCAGCAATGAACCGAACGTCTTCGCGCGACCGCCCTTGCCCTGCCGCCAACCGATCACTGTCACATCAGCATGGTTCTCATGCTTGATCTTGATCCACGCATCCGAACGCTTACCGGGCCGGTACTTGCCCTCAGCGCGCTTGGCCATAATGCCCTCAAGCTTCAGCTCCTCGCTGACCTCCATCGCGTGATCCAGAATCTCACCGAGATCATCAGGCACCTGCACCTGCTTACCCGACTCCACCAGTTCCATCAGCAGCTCGCGACGCTCGGTATACGGCAGATCCGTCACATCACCGTGCTCCGGCGTATGCAGCACATCAAAGAGCATGTAATGCACCGGGATCTTTCCCGCAGCACGTTCGATCTCACGCTTCTTCGTCAGGCGTCCGCGCCGCTGCAGCAGCCCGAAGTCAGGACGGTTCGATGAATTCAGCGCCACCACCTCGCCGTCCAGCACTGTGCCCACCGGCGCCAACTGAGCCAACTCCACCAGTTCAGGAAACGTCCCGGTCAGGTCCTTCCCATTACGGCTGCGCAGCTCCACGCGCTTAGCATCGTCGCTGTCCTCATGTACCGCGGAGATGATCCGGTAGCCGTCCCATTTGGCCTCAAAGATCCAGTCATCACCGCGGATATCCTTCGGTGCCCCCATAGTCGCGAGCATGGGGGAGGGGAGCGGGGCCGGCATCGGCGCAGGCTTCTTCGGCTTCGTGGTGCTGGAACCGGCGCTGGCTTCGTCGCTCTTCGGCTTCGTGCTCTTGGCTGAGGCCGCAGATTCTGAAGCGCGCGGCTGATCCTTGGTCATACGGATCAGCCAGTCCTTGCCCTCGTCATCAGTTTGTACGAGCGCATACTTACGAGGTTTGCCGCCGAGGCCGCCGTCGGGCTTGCCGTGCAGCACAAAGACGACCTTCTTCTCCTCCCACTTCTCAATATCCACGGTCCCGGTGTCCCAAATAGTTACCTTCCCGCCGCCATACTCGCCCTTAGGGATAGTGCCCTCGAACTGCGCATACTCAATCGGGTGATCCTCGGTCATCACCGCCAGACGCTGCTGCCCGGCCTTCAACGGAGGGCCCTTCGGCACCGCCCAAGACACCAGCACACCGTTGCGTTCTAACCGAGTGTCGTAGTGCAGGCGGGTGGCGTGGTGCTCCTGCACCACGAAGATCGGGTCACCATCGCGGGCCGCCGGTGACTCCTCAGGAACCGGCTCCGGGGTCTTCGCGGCATCACGCATGGACCGGTACTTGGTCAATGCGTCCTCGATGTCCTTTGCCGGAGCAGACTTCCCCCCTGACCCCTTCTTCTTTCCGGAGTCCTTAGACGAAGACTTCGCCGTGGCGGGAACGTCGGCGTCGTCGTCGTTGTACCGCCCGAACCTCCGCATCGGGTCCAGGCCATCGGCCAGACGCTCCATCACCTCGCGGAAATCCAGCTGACGCAGATCCTTGTCATCCAGCTCATCCCACTCTCGCGGGACGGCCACCCAGGGCTGGGGCCGCCCGCGCAGCGAATACGGCGCCACCGTGGTCTTATTCGCATTATTCTGCGACCAGTCGATGAACACCTTGCCCTTGCGCGCGGTCTTCTTCATCTGGCTCACCACCTGCTTCGGGTGATCAGCCTCCAGAGCCCGCGCCAGCTCCTTGGCCACCTGCGAGACCTGGTCCGAGGTGTAAGTTCCCTCCAACTCCGCATAAAGGTGGATGCCCTTCGACCCCGAGGTCAGCGGCACGCTCGGTAACCCCATGTCATCGAGGATCTCCCGGCACCAGCGCGCCACCTGGGCACAATCGGCCAGATCAGTCCCCGGCCCCGGATCCAGGTCAAGCACCAGCCGGTCAGGGTTGCGGCGCTCCGCCACCGGAGGCTCACCGCTGTCATCTGCCGGGATAAAAGGGGCGACGTCGGCGTCGAACCTCCACTGAGGCACGTGCAGTTCCAGCGCAGCCATTTGCCCGAACCAGGCGAGCACGGCTTCATTTTCAGCCAGGGGGTAGACGTTGACATGGTCGGAGTGCTGCAGTCCCAGTCGCGGCACCCAGGCCGGTGCCGAGTCCTCCAGGTTCTTGCGGAAGAACGCGTCCTTGGGCGCATCCTCGGTACCGGGTCCGTCCGGCCAGCGCTTACGGGTGACCGCGCGGCGGCGCATGTGGGGGAGCATCGCCGGGGCCGCCGTCTGGAAGTACTCGATCACCTCGGCCTTGGTGGTCTCCGTCTCGGGATAGAGGACCTTATCGAGGCTGGTCAGCTTCAGCTTGCGGCCGGCCACGGTGACGGTCTGCTGCTTGGACGCCATGGAGGCACCATGGCGCATCGGCCTTAGTGTTGGCTGAATTCTGTGGAGATCAGACGCCAGCCCAGGCGAAAAACTCTTCGGCGGCAAAGACGGGTTTGCCGTACTCCAGGGCTTTCTTCGCCTTGCCTGACTGAGTACCGAGCTCTGCTACCACCAGCACCTCGCACTTCGTCTTGGTCACCGTCTTCACCGGTTCCAACCCCCGCTCGGCGGCTAGGTCATGCATGGCGTCTCGATCCCATTGGCAGCCCTGGGAATCCACGGCGGTGCCGGTGAAGCAGATCCGCGCTCCGGGGTGAAGGACCTCAGTGATGTAGCTGGTGCTGGAATCGTCCTCGTCTGAGACTAGCGTGACGCCTAGCATGCCACCGACGTTGCGGAGCCGGCGCGAGGCTTCCGGTGATAGTAGTGACCGCTCGGCAACCACCTGGAGCTGCTCGGCTAGTGCTTGACGGGCTGCGGAGTGCCATGAGTCCTCAGCAGCAGGAGGGGGAGAATCGGGAGAGGGAGCTTGGCCCAGCATAGCGGGGCCAAGCTCGCGGGAGACATCCAGCAGGGCACCGAGGCCGGGCAGATGCCCGAAGTCAGGAGTTCCCAGCGTGCTGTCACGGGTCAGGAGAAACCCGATCTGGCTGGTAGATCCACCAACTTCGTCGAAGGGCGTGCCATTGAGCGCACCGTGCTGACCGGAAGTAAAGCTGTTCCAGGCGCTTTGAGCTGCCTCGGTCGCCGAGGTGAAGCCTTCGATTCCTGGGCCAAGGCGTGTCTCTACGCCCATGGGGAGTGGAACCACGGTCTCTTGACGCTTCAGCTCGAAGTCAATCAGCCCCAACGCGTGGTCGATGTGCTGGCCCACCGGAGTGTATCCCGCCACCGCTGGTCCGATGAGGGACCAGGCTTCGGCCAGTGTGGGGGAGAGAAGCACGTCGTCGTTCGTAATGCCGTATAGAGTTCTGGCCTCGGCCAAATCTCGCTGCGGGTTGATCAGGCTCGAGATAGCGGTGCCATCGTCGAATACTACAGCGATTTCCACCGGCCGCGGTCTGGACATGCGACCTTCATCCCCAACGGTGAGCAGTCCGATGGCACAATAGCGGCTCCTCTGATGTGTGGGGGCCGCGGACTCCCTCAGAAAGCGCAGTACCCGGCGGTCCGTCTTCATATCCTTGGGCAGTACCGGACGTTTCAGTACGAGACCATGCAGGGAAGTCACTCGGCTGAGCGCCACGTAGAGTTGACCGAAGGCGAAGGTCCCGCCGGAGAGGTCCACAAACAGCCGGTCCAGGGTCTGCCCCTGACTCTTATGGACGGTGATGGCCCAGGCCAGTTTGAATGGCAGTTGAGTGAAGGTGCCTACCGTGCGGTGAGAGATGGAGCCGCCCTCTGACACCGGTCGTGTGATCTCTCAGGTGTGCGGGGACGCCCACACCAGGTCATTGTCCTGAAGGCGGATTGCCACACACGTCTCATCAAACCGGGTGCGGCCGATCTGCTCGACCTGCCCGAGGGTACCGTTGGCCCATTGGTCTCCAGGATGGTTCGTTAGCATCATCACTTGGGCACCGATTTTGAACTCCAGCGCCTCATCTGTGGGAGGCTCGAAGCCCTCCAACTCACCGGTGCTGTGGGCATGATGCACGTGCAACTCGGTGCTGAGCCGCTCCAGCCGCTGGCGGTTCCGGGCGGAGGCGATTCTATTAGTGGTAGTCAGCGTCAGCCAGAACTCATCCTGGAGCGGCTCAAAATTGGCGTCTACATGGGCGTTCAGATCCTGCTGCGCCGTCTCGAGCAGCAACCCTTCGCGGATCGAGTTCAGGATGGAGGTCATTTGGGTGTCTCCGAGTTGGCGGAAGACCTTGGTCAGGGAGATGGACGGGAAGAGTTCCCGGGAGTAGTTGTGGGCTGAGAAGAAGTAGGGCGTGTGGTACTCGGTCTCGAAGTAAGTCTGCTCATGCTCTGTGACCACCGGCGGCAGTTGCAGGAGATCCCCGACCAGCACCACCTGGACACCGCCAAAGGGCTGCCCGGGCTTCGGGCCGAAACGCTCCAGGGCCGCGGCGACCTGGTCAAAGAGATCTGCCCGCACCATGGAGACCTCGTCAACGATCAAGGTCTCCAGAGCTTTGAGAGTCTCAGCGAACCGAGCCGGGTAGTAGCGCCCCGACTGAACCTCGGAGAGGCTGATGCTCGGGTGCAGACCAAAGAGACGGTGCAGGGTATAACCATCCACATTCAGTGCGGCAATCCCGGTGGGAGCTGTCACGACGACGTTGCGCTCCGTGCGCGAGATAAATTCGCGAATCAGCGTGGACTTACCCGTGCCGGCCTTGCCGGTGAGGAACACATTGCTGCCCGCTTCGAGCAGATCCAGCGCTCGCCGGAACTCGTCAGTGAGATCGATACTCGCGGCCATCCGGAACCCCTCAGTTCTCTGGTGCGTGTGGTGGTACAGCGTCTCGCACTCTACCGACCGGGGGATCGCGGGACGGAGTATTACTTTTCTTGGCCGGTCAGGAAGCGCTTGAGCACCTCGCTGAAGACCTGCGGCTGCTCAGAGTGCACCCAGTGGCCGGCGTTCTTGATGGTGGTCTGGAAGACCCGGGGGAACAGGGCGCGCATGGCTGGCGCGTACTCCTCTTGTACGTAGTCGGAATTGGCCCCGGCAACCCACAGCACCGGCCCCTCATAGGGAGTGCCCTCACCCTCGGGCCATCCGCCGATGGCGGCCAGATTCTCGTGCAGCAGCGTGAGGTTGGACTTCCAGCGGAAACCTTCGGAATCTTTAGTCAGGCTCTGCAGCAGAAAACCGCGCACCATCGAGGAACGAATGGGTTCCTTCAGCTGTTCGTCGGCCGCACTACGGGACTCCAGCGACTCGAGGTCCAGTCCGCGCAGACTGCTGAGCAGGTGGTCGAACTCGCTCATGTCCTCACGCACCACCGGAGACATATCCACCACCACCAGGCTGCGGACCAGCTCCGGATGCCGCAGCGCCAGCAGCATGGCGATCTTGCCGCCCATGGAATGCCCCACCAGATGAACCGGCTGCGAGCTCGCCGCCCCGGCCCGCAGATGATCGGCCACCAGGTCGGCATGCTCCACGTAGTCGAAGCTCTCCGTCCAGTCGGAGGCACCGTGATTTGGCAGATCCATCAGCACGGAGCGGAACTCGGGCTGCAGCGACTTAGCAATCTGGGTGAAGTTCTTCCCTTGCCCGAAGAGCCCGTGGAGAAAGACCACCGGAGCGCCGTCGTCGTCGCCCACCTGCTGGGTGTTGAGCGTGAACGATTCCGCCGACATCGGGCCTCCTGCGGTTGGGGTCAAAGGTGCAGTCGTGGACACTATAGGCGCTTCACGTCCAGGTCGGGCTCGTTCAGGGTTCTCCCAAGTCAAGGATGTTTAGATGGCCGCATGCGAGCGATTTGGTCAGGCGAAGTCTCCTTCGGTCTTGTCAGTGTGCCCATCAAGCTCTACTCGGCCACCAAGAGCCATGATGTGAGCCTGCATCAGGTCCACGATGCCGACGGCGGGCGCATCCGGTACCAGCGGCGTTGCGAGGTCTGCGACAAGGTCATTGACTACAAGAACATTGACCGCGCCTACGACGACGGCGAGAAGTCGGTGATCCTGACCAAGGAGGAGCTCGAGGACCTTCCTGCGGATGAGTCCAAAGAGATCGCCGTCGAACAGTTTGTGCCCGAGGATCAGATCGACTCCATGGTGCTGGATAAGTCCTACTACCTGGAGCCCGCCGGAAAATCCGCTAAGGCGTATGTGCTGCTGCGCAAGACGCTGGAGGAGGCCGAGCGCGTGGCGATTGTGACGTTCACCCTGCGCTCCAAGACCCGGCTGGGCGTCCTACGCGTACGGGACAACGTCATCGTTCTGCAAGGACTGCGCTGGGCCGATGAGCTGCGCGAACCCGAGTTCGACATCCCCAACTCCCGGGTATCGAAGAAGGAGCAGGAGATGGCCGCTTCGCTGGTGGAGTCCTACAGCGAAGACTTTGAGCCCAAACGCTTCAACGATGAATACCAGGAACAGCTGCAGGTGCTCATCGAGGAGAAGCTGGAGCACGGTGAGGAAATCGACACCGACGCGACCTTCGGAGAGGTCGATGAGGACGACGACGGCGCCGGCAACGTGGTGGACCTCATGGAGGCCCTGAAGAAGTCGGTGGACAGTCGCCGCAAGAAGAGCGGAAGCAAGAGCGACAATAAGGGCGGCAGCGGCAAGAAGAAGGCCAGCTGACGATCCGCTCCGTCCTCGGGGAACGGGGGAGTGCACGCCCTCCGGTACCGTAGAGCCCTATGCGCGTGACCATTGAGCCTCAGACTGAAGGTGTTCTCAACAGCGATGCCGGCTCCACCGTCCGGCGCACCGTGCTCCCCTCGGGAGTTCGTGTCCTCACCGAGGAGATGCCCGGGCAGCGCTCGGTGACCATCGGCTACTGGATCGCCGTGGGCTCCCGCGACGAGGCCGAGCACCAGCACGGTTCCACCCACTTCCTGGAGCACCTGCTCTTCAAGGGCACCAAGACCCGCTCCGCGCTGGATATTGCTGCGGCATTTGACGGCGTGGGCGGGGAGTCCAACGCGCTCACCGGCAAGGAGCACACCTGCTACTACGCCCGGGTCCTGGACGCGGACCTGCCGATGGCCGTCGATGTCCTCACTGACATGGTGACCTCCGCGGTGATCGATCCCGCCGAGATGGAGACCGAGCGCGGGGTCATCCTGGAGGAGCTCGCGATGGCCGAGGATGACCCCACCGACGTGGTCCACGAGCGCTTCTCCGAGCAGGTCCTGGACGGCCACGCCCTCGGACGTCCGATCGGCGGAACCCCGGAGGAGATCCAGGCCGCCACGCGCGAGGATGTCTACGACCACTTCCAGCGCTGGTACCGGCCCGAGGAGCTCGTCATCACCGCCGCCGGCGGACTGGACCACGAGGCGCTGTGCCAGATTGTGGCCCAGGCCCTGGAGGCTTCCTCCTGGGACGTGACGGTCCCCGGAGAGCCGGCACCCCGGAGGCTCGCCGACGGCGTGGAGATTCCCGTGCAGGAAGGCACCCGGCACATCAGAAAGGCCGTGGAGCAGTCTCAAGTCATCCTCGGCGGACGCGGCCTGGCGGCTTCCGATGAGGACCGGTTTGCGCTCTCACTCATGCACGCCGTACTCGGCGGAAGCATGTCCTCACGGCTATTCCAGGAGATCCGCGAGCGCCGCGGCCTGGCCTACTCCACCTACTCCTTCTCATCGGCGTTCACCGACGCCGGCTACTTTGGCCTCTACGCCGGCTGCCTGCCGAGCAAGGTCGAGAAGGTCATTGACGTGATGAGCGCCGAACTGGAGCGCATCGCCAGCGAGCCGGTCACGCAGGAGGAACTCACCCGTGCCAAGGGCCAGCTGCGCGGTGGCACCGTGCTGGGCATGGAGGAGACCTCCTCCCGCATGTCACGACTGGGCCGTGCGGAACTAGTGCGCGGAGAGTTCGTCGACATCTCAGAGACCCTCGGACAGCTCGACGCCGTCACCGCCGCAGACATCACCCGCGTGGCGGCCCGCTTGGCCGCCTCCCCGCGGGCCATCACCGTGGTCGGGCCCTAACCGCGCCACATTCCGGGCGGCCAGACCCTGAGCGGTCTCATCGCGAGAACCTGCCTAGCCCCCGGCGAAGGGCGGGAGCACGTCCAGCTGATCCCCGGCGCGGAGCAGCGCGGAGTCAGGCTTGGCCTGAGTGCCGTTGATCAGGAAGCTGCTGCGGGAGCAGACCCGCGCGAGGTCCGGGCCGGCGTCGTCCTGCTGAGCAGTCTCTGCGCCGGAAGCTTCCCTGGCGCGCGCGGGCAGGGACTCCAGGAACTGCGCCAGCGATTGCGGATCCTGAACCAGGGAGAGCCGGAGCTCCTGAGCGCCGGCAGCCTCTGCGGCGCCGGCGTAGAAGCGCACCAGCACCGTGGCCGCCTCAGCGGCTGGCCCGGCAGTGGGGGTGGGGACGGGCGTGCTCATCATCCTCCGATCGCAGACATGGAACGCTCCGGGCGGGTGAACCCGGCGGCTTCAAAGCCGGGACGGTCGGTGCCGTGGGCCTTGGGTTTGGCCCACATGGCCGCAGCCCAGCGCTGGGCCACCGCCTCATCATCGGCCCCGGCGCGCAGCAGCTCTAGCAGGTCCGTCTCCTCGGAGGAGAACAGGCAGCTCATCACCCGGCCCTCGGCAGTGATGCGGGTGCGGGTGCAGGCAGAGCAGAATGGCTCGGTCACCGAGGCGATCACCCCCACCGTGCCCAGGTGCCGGCCAGTGCCGGGATCCAGCACGTCGAACCGTTCGGCCGGAGCGCCTCCGCGCTCCTCCTCGGTGGGGCGCAGTCGGTAGCGCGTGCCCAGCAGCTCCCGGGTCTCTGCGGCGCTCACGGTGCCCTCGCGCTTCCAGGTCTGATCCGCATCCAGGGGCATTTGCTCGATGAACCGCAGTTCATAGCCGTGCTGAAGCGACCAGGTCAGCAAGTCGGGAGCTTCGGCGTCGTTGATGCCTCGCATCAGGACGGCGTTGATCTTGAGGGGCGTCAGCCCGGCCCGGGCCGCTGCCTCGATCCCGACCAGCACCTTCTCCAGTGCGTCACGCCGGGTCAGCTGCGCAAAGGTCTCGCGGTGCACCGAGTCCAGTGAGATGTTCACACGGCTCAGGCCGGCCTCGGCCAGGGCCTGAGCTTTCTTCTCCAGGCCGATGGCATTGGTGGTCATGGCAATCGGCAGGTCCGGGTGGTCTGCCCGCAGGGAGGAGATGATCTCCGGCAGGTCTGCGCGCACCAGGGGCTCGCCTCCGGTCAGGCGCAGCTCCCTCACCCCGAAGATCTCGACCCCGATGCGCACCAGTCGGCGAATCTCGGCGGCGGTGAGCAGCTGGTTCCGGTTCAGCCAGGGGAGTCCGTTCTCCGGCATGCAGTAGGTGCAGCGCAGATTGCACTTATCGATCAGGGAGATCCGCAGGTCGGTGGCTCGGCGCCCAAACCGGTCCACCAGTCCGGCGCTGAGGTCCCTCGGCTGCTGGTGCTCCGAGTCGGCCCCGGGGGTGCCGTCAGCGCGCGTGAGCCCCGGGGGACGGCGCTGAATGGATACCCTGGTGGCCATGGGCAACGATTCTACGGGTGCAGGCCGGACGCGCGTCGAGCATCACATCGCTCGGCTGACCGAGATTCTCGCGATTGCCCTGTCAGGGCGAGGTACCGAACGGCTCTCACTCACCGGGACCGGGCCCCTCGGCGCGGGCCTTGCCGGCCGCGTGAGCGCCCACCGGATCACCGCAGATGCCCCGCTGCCGGGCTTCGACAACTCCCAGATGGACGGGTTCGCCGTGCGTTCGGCGGATCTTCCCGCAGCCGCTGTGCGCAGGAACGGGCACGACGAGGAGTTTGTGCTCCCGGTCGCCAGCGTTGCTGCCGCCGGCTCCGCGCCGCAGCGCCTTCCAGCGGGCGCCGCACTGGCCATCATGACGGGGGCGCCCATCCCTGAGGGCGCCGACCTGGTCATCCCCGTGGAGAAGAGCCGGGAGGGATTCGGCAGCGAGAGCGTCACCTTCACCGAACTCTCCGAGGCTGATACGCGTCCGGGACGGTTCATCCGCCGGGCCGGATCTGATGTGAGCACCCACGACGTCATCCTTGAGCAGCACCAGCTGCTGACCCCGGCACGACTGGGACTGCTGGCCGCCTGCGGCATTGATGAGGTGGAGGTCCTGCAGCGCCCCCGGACGGTGGTCATCTCCACGGGCGAGGAGATCCGCGCGCCGGGCCAGCCGCTGGGGCCGGGGGAGCTCTATGACGCCAATGGTGCGCTGCTGAGCGCCTCGGTGGAGGGATTCGGCCACGAGGTCTCCTCCGCGCACCTGGCCACCGATTCCCCAGAGGTCTTCGCCGAGGCCTTTGACGCGCTGCTGGCGGCGCACAGCCCGCAGCTGGTCATCACCGCCGGGGGCATCAGCGCCGGAGCTTACGAGGTGGTCCGGCAGGTCCTGAGCGCCCGGGGTATTACCTTCGGGACGGTGGCTCAGCAGCCCGGCGGGCCGCAGGGCTGGGGCATTCTTGATCCTGAGATGCCCGTGCGCCGCGCGGAGGACCCGCCGGTAGCCGTCGTCGCGCTGCCGGGTAATCCCGTCAGTACCGCGGTCAGCTTGGAGACGCTTGTGCGGCCCGCACTTGCTGCGGTGGATCCTGCCTGTCCCGCTCCGCGTCGGCTCAGCGTTCGGCTGGGACAGGATCTGGAATCCCCCCGAGGGCTTCGGCAGTTCCGGCGCGTAGAGTTGATGACCAACAACGACGGCCCGCTGACGGCAGTGCCGGTGGGCGGCCCCAGCTCACACTTGCTGGGGCACCTGGCCCGCGCCGATGCTCTGCTGGAGCTCGCCGAGACTGACGAGCTGATCTCTGCAGGCTCTGTCCGCGAGGCGATCGTGCTGCCCGGGTGGGGACCGCAACAGGGCTGGTCCGGTGCCAGTGGCAGAGGCGCCGCCGACACAGAGGCCGGAGACAGCGAGACAGGAGAGGCATGACAGACCGCGAAAAGGCCCAGGGGCTGACCCACGTGCGTGAGGACGGCAGTGCGCACATGGTGGACGTCTCCGCCAAGCCGGTTACTGCCCGGACTGCCCGGGCCCAGGCGGTGGTGCACACGACCGCCGAAGTCACCGCCCTGCTGGCCGAGGGGGGCCTGCCCAAGGGCGACGCGCTGGCTACCGCTCGCATCGCAGGCGTCATGGCCGCCAAGAAGACCCCCGAACTGGTGCCTTTGTGTCACCCCCTGCCGATCTCCAAGGTCACCGTGGACCTTGCCGTGGGCGAGCCGGCACCGGAGGCCGTGCTCATCACCGCCGAGGTGAGGACCACCTCCCAGACCGGGGTGGAGATGGAAGCCCTCACCGCCGCCTCGGTGGCCGCCCTGACCCTGTACGACATGATCAAGGCCGTGGACCGCGCCGCGGTGATCGGCGAGCAGAAGGTTCTCTACAAAGCCGGTGGGAAGACCGGAGAATGGACGCGCCGTGTCTGAGAAAGAGCTGGCTGAGAATGAGCTGTCTGAACAGGTCCACCACCACACCCGCACCTGCGACGACGGCGAGATGCGGGACCGGGTGATTGCCCCGGTGATCGTCTCCACGCGTGCCGCCACGGGCGTGACCGAGGATCTGTCGGCACCGATCATCGCTGAGTTCGCGGACCGCATCGGCTTCGGTTGCCGGCCCCCGGTGATCATTCCCGATGGGGAGGGGGTGCTGGCGGCGCTCTCGGAGCTTCTCGTCCAAGTGGCGCCGGCCGTGATCATCACTTCCGGCGGCACCGGGCTGACTCCCGATGACCTCACCCCGGAGTACACCAAGCCACTTCTGGACAAGGAGATCCCCGGGATCATGGAGGCCGTGCGCGCTCACGGCCGCGCCCACAACCCCCTGGCCGCGCTGAGCCGCGGCATGGCCGGGGTCACGGACGGCACGGTGATCGTGAACCTCCCCGGTTCGCCCAAAGCAGTCCGTGAGGGGATGGAGGTGTTGGTGGAGCTGCTGCCGCACCTGTGCGATCAAGTCGCCGACATCCGCCAGCACGATGGCTGGGGCACCGCCGCCAGTGCGGGCGACCAGCAGGAGCAGCAATGACAGTCGTCCACACCGGGATCTCTGAGACGCCCCTGGACCCGGCGCGTGCTGAGGCTGAGGCCTGGGATGAGGCGGCGGGCGCCGTCGTCGTCTTCTCCGGCATTGTGCGCAACCACGACGGCGGCCATGACGTGGACCGTCTTAGCTACACCGCCCACCCCAGCGCCGCCGAGACGCTGCAGAAGGTCGCGGAGCAGACGGCGTCGTCCCATCCGGGGGTGCGGATCTGGGCGGAGCACCGTGTGGGTCCGCTGAAAATCGGTGACCACGCGCTGGTGGCGGCCGTGGCCTCCGCCCACCGCGCCGAGGCCTTCGCCGCGTGTGCCGACCTGGTGGAGACCATCAAGGCTCAGGTGCCGATCTGGAAGGAACAGTTCTTCGCCGACGGCTCCAAGGAGTGGGTGGGCCTGCCCTAGCTCAGCAGCGCCGTGCCGAGCACAAGGTGCACGGCCAGGGCAAGCATCATGAGGCCGATCAGTACGTCCAGCACGCGCCAGGTCCGTGGGCTGTTCAGGATCCGGGACAGGGCATGGGCCCCGAAGCCCAGGCCGGCGAACCACAGGGCGGAGCCCACCACGGCTCCGGAGGCGAAGACCCAGCGGGCCTCGCCGTGCTGGTTGGCCAGACTTCCCAGCAGCACCACCGTGTCCAGATAGACGTGGGGGTTCAGGAACGTCAGGGCCGCAGCGGTCAGCAGCACCGACCCGCGGGAGCGTGGGGCCTCGGGTTCGAGAGCTGCGGGCTGCAGGGCAGAGCGGAAGGAACGCAGTGCCCACCACAGGAGGTAGAGGGCGCCCGCCCACCTCAGTGCCTCCAGGGCGCTGGGGAATGCCGCCACGAGCATGCCGATGCCGGCTGTGCCGGCGAAGATCAGTACCACGTCAGCCGTGAGGCAGAGTGCGACGACGGCGCCCACATGCTCGCGCCGGATTCCCTGACGTAGGACGAAGGCGTTCTGCGCGCCGATCGCGACGATCAGGGCCAAGCCGGTCATGAGACCGACGCTGAAGATGCTCACCATGGCTGACACGCTATGAACAGGTCCCTCTTAAGACAAATGAATGACCCTCATTCAGCATTAGCATTGCTTCATGAACCTGGAGCACTTGCGAACTCTGGCGGCTATCGTCGACGAGGGCTCGTTCGAGGGTGCCGGCTTCCAGCTGGGCGTCAGTCCTTCGGCGGTCAGCCAGCGCATCAAGGCGCTGGAGACTTCCGTGGGTCAGCTGCTGGTGCGGCGGGAGACGCCGTGCATCCCCACACCGGCCGGGGCTGCGGTGGTGCGACTGGCGCGGCAGGTGCAGCTCTTAGAGGCCGAGACCTGGCAGCAGCTCGGGCAGACTCCGGGCCGCCGGAGTCGGATTCCTGTGGCCGTCAACGCTGACTCCCTAGCCACGTGGTTCATCCCTGTCTTCACCGAGATGGCCGAGTGGGAGGACACAGTCCTGGACCTGCACGTGGAAGATCAGGACCACTCCAGCGCGCTGCTGCGCTCCGGTGACGTCATCGGAGCCATCACCTCGGACCCGCGTCCCATCCCGGGCTGCAGCATCGAAACGCTCGGCTCCATGCGGTACGTAGCTGCGGCCACGCCGGCTCTGGCGCACCGTTACACGGACTCCGAGGGCACCCCGGACTGGCGGCGGATGCCGGTGATCCGCTTCAACGATAAGGATGATCTCCAGCACGAAGTGCTGCGCTCCCACGGAGTGGATATGCCCGAGACAATCCACACCGTGCCCTCCTCCCAGGGTTTTCACGAGGCGGTGCGGGCGGGACTGGGATGGGGGATGCTGCCGGAACTGCAGATGGGTTCGGACATGCAGGTCGGCGCCGATGTGGCGCAGGGGCGTCTGCAGACCCTTCACGCTGCCGTCCGCCCTGGTTCAGCGGATGGTGGTCTGGTCGCCCAGGAACCAGTGCATCGTGACGTGGCGCTCTACTGGCAGACCTGGGGCCTGGAGTCGGCCCGGCTGCACCGGATCACTGCCGCTATCCGCAAGGCGGCGGAGGGACTGCGCTAGGAGCGTGCGCGGGAGGCCCTCTCCATGGCGATGGCCTTGGCCATAGTCTTGCGTGCCCTGGCCCGGTCTCCCGCCACGTCGTAGGCGTAGGCCAGCCGGAACCAGGAGCGCCAGTCCTCCGGCGAGGCTTCCGTCTCAGCCTTGTACCGCTCGAACTGCGCGTCGGCCTGCTCACGGTTGGGCCGGCCGCCGGGGGAGCGCTCCACCGTGTCCTCGGGCAGGGAGCCCTCGGCGTCGAGGATCCGGCCCAGCCGTTCGGTGCGCAGGCCGAAGGCGATGGCGTGATACAGGAACCAGACTCCTAGCAGCACGAGCACGAGCGTGCCCAGTCCCAGCAGGCGGGCTGTGAGATCGTCCACGCGCATGAACCGAATGGCGCTGGTGAGCGCGCCGGCCATGACGATCGCCACGAGGACGATCATCAGCCATGTCCAGAATTTGTCCTTCATCGCGGCGCCCTAGAATCCCAGGTCCAGATAGCCGTCGAGCCCGTGGGTCAGCCCCGGACGGGATCCTACGGTGCGCAGACCCAGCAGCACGCCGGGCATGAAGCTGGCGCGGTCGAAGGAGTCGTGACGGATGGTCAGCTGCTCACCGGCCGATCCCAGCAGTACCTCCTGGTGGGCGACGAGTCCGCGCAGCCGCACCGCGTGGACGTGGATGTCCTCCACGACGGCACCGCGAGCGCCCTCGATCTGCTTCTCGGTGGCATCGGGGGAGGGGGCCACACCGTGCTCCCGGCGGCTGGCGGCCATCAGCTCAGCGGTGCGCACCGCGGTGCCCGAGGGAGCGTCCACCTTGTTGGGGTGGTGCAGCTCCACAATCTCGGCGGATTCGAAGTACCGGGCGGCTGTGGCGGCAAACGCACTGGCCAGCACCGAGCCGAGGGCAAAGTTGGGAGCGATCAGCACGCCGACCTCAGGCTGCTGCGCCAGTTCCTGTTCCAGGCGCTGCAGGCGCTCGCCGTCCCAGCCGGTGGTGCCCACCACGGCGTGCAGCCCGTGCTGCACGGCAAAGCGGACGTTCTCCTCCGTGGAGTCCGGCACCGTGAGGTCCACGACGTGCGTGGCCCCAGCCTCGGTGATCCGATCCAGAGAGTCCCCGCGGCGCAGGGCCGCCACCAGCTCCATATCCTCGGCCGCCTGGACGGCCTTCACGGCCTCCGATCCCATGCGTCCGCCGGCGCCCAGCACCGCTACTCGAATCTCAGCATTGCTCATATGTTCCAGCCTACTGCGAGGTGCTGCTTCCTCGGGCGGGGAAGCCTCGCGCCACTACTGCGCGATCTTCAACCAGTGTTGCTGTTGTCGTCGGAACTTCCGGCTATTCCGACGACAACAGCAGCACTAGATGCCTGTTCCGCAGGTACAGAGCGCCGGCTCCGGGTCCCAATCACCGGCCCGGGGCCGGACCCGCCACGGCGACGCCGGCAGCATGGGTGAGGGCCTCCAAGGGACCTCGTCTGCCCAGCATGGACTTGACCAGACCCAGGACCAGGAAGCTCAGCAGGAAGATCCAGACCAGGGTGGCGGGGTCGACGTCGTGCAGGGGCGCCCCCTCGGGCCGCCAGTAGTGCAGCACCACCAAATGCCCCACATACAGCGTCAGGGGCATGGCCCCCGCGTCCGCCAAGGGGGCCAGCGGCCACTTCAGCGGGCCTTTGAGCAGCGAGGCGAGCAGCAAGCAGAACCCCAGCACCGCCACGGCAACGCTGAGGGTGTGCAGCAGGTCCAAGGTGCTGCCCTGATGCGGAGTGATCAGCAGGAACCACACCGGGTCAGTGATGAGAGGCAGATGATGCGTGCCCGTCTGCAGCTCACCGAGCACCGCCTCCTCCGTCCAGCCGGAAGTCGACATCATGTGGAAGCGGACATCCGAGAGCCACATGGTCAGGCGTCCCACGATGGAGGTGAGGACCGCCCCGATGAGTCCGAGACCCGCTAGCCGCATCGCCGTCGTGGTCCGCTTCAGATCCAGGCGGCCCAGGGCCATGCCGGCAAAGAGATAGGCGGGCCACAGCAGCAACGGGTAATAGCCGGTAAGTGCCAGATCCGTGCCGAGCAACCCCGGGGTCAGCACATCCTCCACACCGGGGGAGTGCCACAGTCGCCAGTCGGAGGGAAAGCGCTCCACAGACTCCCGCAGGGTGTTGTGCAGCCACCAGTACAGCGCCGGTGCCGCGAGGACCCAGGCGCCCGCCAGAGCGAAGAGGGCGCGCGCCCCCAGGCGCAGAAACGGCAGGGCCAGCAGAAACAGCACGCCGTAGTTGACCAGAATGACCGCCACGCCGTGGTCCAGGGCGGCTATGCCCAGGCCGATGAGAATGATGAGCACCGCTCGCACCGCGATGACCTTCCGGGACCAGACCAGGCGCGCATCAGCCCCAGCGCTCAGCAGCGCAAGCCCGACGCCGGCAAGCACGGCGAAGAGAGCCGCGGACTTTCCCGCGAAGGCCAGCCCCGCCCACGTCGCCTCGCCGGTGCTGGGATCGGTGGTGGGTAGCACGTGCACCACCATCATGCCGATCAGGGCTAGGCCGCGGGCTGCGTCAACGCCGAAGAGCCGGCGGCGGGTTGATCTGGTGATGCGGGGACTCACAAGCGATAGGCTACTCCCATGGCAAGCGACAACGAGTCCGCACGAGACGTCTCCCGGGAGTTTGACCCCTACCTCGCCGAGGGGCAGGTCAAGCACCCCGATCAGACCGACCCCTACTTCGGGCATCTCATCACCGCGATGGTCACCCCCTTCACCAAGGATGACCGCATCGACTTCAAGGCGTTTGAGGCGCTCGCTGCCAAGCTTGTCGACGAGGGCAACGATGCTCTCGTCGTCTCCGGCACCACCGGGGAGACCTCCACCCTGGAGGACTACGAGAAGGCCGACCTCGTGCGTGCCGCGAAGTCCGCCGTGGGCGACCGTGCCAAGATCATCGCCGGCACCTCCACCAACCACACCAGCCACGACCTGGAGATGGCAGCGAAGGCCGAGCGCGCCGGCGCCGATGGCCAGCTTGTGGTCACCCCCTACTACAACAAGCCCTCGCAGGACGGCGTGCTGGCGCACTACACCGCCGTGGCCGACGCCGCTGACCTGCCCCTGATGATCTACGACATCCCCGGGCGCACCGGCATTCCGATCGCCACGGAGACCATCCTTAAGCTGGCCGAGCACCCGCGGATCATGTCCCTGAAGGACGCCAAGAACGACATCACCGCCACCACCGAGGTGCTCACCAAGACCGAGCTGGAGGTCTACTCCGGTGACGATCAGAACGTGCTGGCCTGGATGGCCATGGGCGCAGCCGGCGTGGTCTCCGTGACATCCCACGTGGCAGGCCCCACCTTCCGCCGCATGATCGACGCCGTGCTGAACTATGACCTCAAAGAGGCCCGCATCGCTCACAGTGAGCTCGGCCCCGTCATCCGTGCGCTGATGACCCGCGTACAGGGAGCCGTGTCCTCCAAGCTGGTGCTGAACTGGATGGGATTCCCCGTCCGCACAGACGTTCGCCTGCCCCTGGTGCAGGCCAATGAGGCTGAGCAGGAGCTCATTCTCGCCGACCTGCGAGAGGCAGGCTGGCAGCTCTAATACCCCACCGAAAGGACAATGACACACGTGTCACCTGACAAGCTCGTCACCCCGCCCAAGCTCAAGAACGGCACCCTGAGGATTGTGCCGCTGGGCGGCCTCGGGGAGGTCGGGCGCAACATGGCCGTCTTCGAGATCGACGGCAAGCTGCTGATCGTCGACTGCGGCGTGCTCTTCCCCGAGGAAGAGCAGCCCGGCGTCGACCTGATCCTGCCTGACTTCAGCTACATCGAGGACCGTCTCGACGACGTCGTCGGCATCGTGCTCACCCACGGGCACGAGGACCACATCGGCGCCGTGCCCTACCTGCTGCGCAAGAAGCAGGACATCCCTGTCATCGGCTCCAAGCTGACCCTGGCGCTGGTCGAGGCCAAGCTCGCCGAACACCGCATCAACGCCTACACCCTCACCGTCGCGGAGGGAGAGGTGGAGAACTTCGGGCCCTTCGAATGCGAGTTCGTGGCCGTGAACCACTCCATCCCCGACGCCCTGGCGGTCTTCATCCGCACCGAGGCAGGCACCGTGCTGCACACCGGTGACTTCAAGATGGACCAGCTGCCCCTGGACGGGCGCATCACCGATCTGCGGCACTTCGCCCGGCTAGGGGAGGAGGGCGTGGACCTGTACATGTCCGACTCCACCAACGCCCACATTCCCGGGTTCACCACGCCCGAGAAGGAGATCGGCCCGGTCATCGAGCAGGTCTTCGCCCGCGCCCAGCGACGGATCATCGTGGCCAGCTTCTCCAGCCACATCCACCGCGTGCAGCAGGTGCTCGACGCCGCAGCAAAGCACGGTCGCAAAGTGGCCTTCGTGGGGCGCTCGATGGTGCGCAACATGTCGATCGCGGCCAAGTTGGGCTACCTCACCGTGCCCGAGAACATCCTGGTCGACATCAAGAAGATCGAGAACCTGCCCGACCACAAGATCGTGCTGATGTCCACGGGATCCCAGGGCGAGCCCATGGCCGCGCTGTCCCGCATGGCCAACGGTGATCACCAGGTGCAGGTGGGCGAGGGTGACACGATCATCCTGGCCTCCTCGCTCATCCCCGGCAACGAGAACTCGGTCTACCGGGTCATCAACGGACTGATGAAGCTCGGCGCCGACGTGATCCACAAGGACAACGCCAAGGTCCACGTCTCGGGGCACGCCTCGGCAGGAGAGCTGCTCTACAGCTACAACATCCTCAAGCCCAAGAACGCGATGCCCGTCCACGGCGAGACCCGTCACCTCATCGCCAACGGCAAGCTGGCCGAGGAGACCGGCGTGCCCGCAGAGAACGTGCTGCTGTGCGAAGACGGTTCCGTGGTGGACATGCGAGACGGCCGTGCCCGGATCACCGGCCAGATCGAAGCAGGCTACGTGTACGTGGACGGCTCCTCGATCGGTGAGATCACGGATAATGACCTCAAGGACCGTCGCGTCCTCGGTGAGGAGGGCTTCATCTCCGTCATCACCGTGGTCAACCGTCAGACCGGAAAGATCATCTCGGGACCGGACATCCATGCCCGCGGCGTGGCCGAGGAGGACGAGGTCTTCCGAAACATCAAGCCTAAGATCGCCGCCGCCCTGACAGAGGCGATTCAGGACAACAAGGAGCACACCACCCACCAGCTCCAGCAGATTGTGCGTCGGACCATTGGCTCCTGGGTCAACCGCAAGCTGCGTCGCAAGCCGATGATCGTGCCCGTGGTGGTCGAGACCTGAGCCTCTCGGGCCTGGCGTCTGACGCCCGGTCCTGACGTACTCGACAGAGCACGTCAGGACCGCCAAGGTGTGCCGATCCGGGCCCATGTGCTGAACTGCCGGTAAGTTAGCGCCTATGGCGACACGTACTTCCCCCTCGCGAGCCGCCGGGAGCAAGAAGTCCACTTCCTCTTCCAAGGCACGCGCGACGACGTCGAAGAAAGCAGCAGAGCCCGAACGCGGGAACCTGCTGCTCACCGCGCTGCGCGGACTCTGGATGGCTCTGGCCACTCCGGTCGCGAGCGCAGTGCGCAGCATCGGCCGGCAGGCGGTCATCCACCCGGATGATCGGCGCGACTCGGCCGGTATGGTCTTCTTCCTGCTGGCGATCATCACCGCCGTCGTCGACTGGTGGGGTGCCGCCAACTGGGACCACTGGGTGACCGCGGTGCTGCACCGCTCCACCGCTGGCACCTTCGGTTGGGCCTCGGTGATTCTGCCCCTGGTGCTGTTCATCACCGCCGTCCGCTACTTCCGCACCCCGCAGGAACATGAGGCCAACGGCCGGGTCGCCACCGGTCTGGCCATCATCCTCGCCTCCTCCTCGGGGCTGGCGCAGCTGGCCGCAGACCTGCCCACCATCAACGAGATGTTCGAGGCGGGGGAGACCGGCGGCTTCGAGTCCATGCTGACCTCGGGGGGCATCGTGGGATACCTCGTGGCTGTGCCCCTGGCCTCACTGGTGACTCCGTACCCCGTGTGGATCATCCTCTCGGCCGTGCTGATCATCGGCATCCTGGTGCTCACCGACACCCCGGTCCGCCGCATCCCGCAGCGCATTGCGGTCGCCCGCAGCTACATCATCGGCGAGGCCCCCGAGCCCCGCTACCGGGAGGATCCGCACCTGCCGGAGGGCGGTCACTCCCAGCAGCGCGATTACGACGTCAGCGGTGCCGCCGGGGACCACGACGATGCCGCTGCACCCCGCCCGAAGGCCTCCAAGCCGAAGCGGGGCCGCAAGAAAAACGACGCCGGCAGCGAGCGTCCCGGATTCTTTGCCCGGCTTTCCGAGTCCGCCGGCCTGAGCGGACGGGACCACGACGACTACGACCACGAGGCCTACGACGACGAGCAGTTCGGAGACGTCTCGGAAGGCCCCGCGCATACCCAGCCCACCCGCGCCTTCGCGCAGGAGGACAGCACCGAGGGCGCCTACGAGACCCCCGTCTTCCAGGAGGAGGAGCCCACCCCTCCGCCGGGCGTGAAGCGCCTCACCGCCCAGGAGAAGGCCATCAAGGCCGCCAAGGCCAAGGCCGGCGTCTTCGATGCCGAGGAGGCCGAGCAGCGCGCCGGTGCCCAGGCGGTGTCCAAGCCCAAGCCCACTGCGCGGCCCGAGGCCCCTGCTCCTGCCACCGATTTCCCCACCCGCAGCGAGCAGCTGGAGCTCTCCGGCGACGTCACCTACACGCTGCCGGATCAGTCGCTGTTGCCCGCGGGTCCTCCGCCCAAGGAGCACTCCGAGGCCAATAATGAGATCGTCGCTGCCCTCGACGCGACCTTCCAGCAGTTCAAGGTCGACGCCGAGGTCACCGGCTTCTCCCGCGGCCCTACGGTCACCCGCTACGAGATCGAACTGGCTCCGGGCACCAAGGTCGAGAAGGTCACCAACCTGGAGAAGAACATCGCCTACGCGGTGGCCTCCAACGAGGTGCGCATCCTCAGTCCCATCCCCGGCAAGTCGGCGATCGGCATTGAGATCCCCAACCGGGACAAGGAAGTGGTCTCTCTCGGAGACGTGCTGCGCTCCAACGCCGCGCGCAAGACCGAGCATCCTATGGTCATGGGCGTCGGCAAGGACGTCGAGGGCGGTTATGTGGTGGCCAACCTCGCCAAGATGCCGCACCTGCTCGTTGCCGGTGCCACCGGCGCTGGTAAGTCCGCGTTCATCAACTCCATGGTGACCTCGGTGCTCATGCGCTCCACCCCCGACGAGGTGCGCATGGTCATGGTGGATCCCAAGCGCGTGGAGCTGACGGCCTATGAGGGCATTCCCCACCTGATCACCCCCATCATCACCGATCCCAAGAAGGCCGCCGAGGCCCTGGAGTGGGTGGTGAAGGAGATGGACAACCGCTACGACGACCTCGCCCACTTCGGCTACAAGCACGTGGACGACTTCAACAAAGCCGTGCGCGCCGGCAAGGTGACGCTGCCGCCGGACTCCAAGCGAGTCCTGCGTCCCTACCCCTACCTGCTGGTCATCGTCGACGAGCTTGCCGACCTCATGATGGTCGCCCCTCGGGATGTCGAGGACTCCATCGTGCGCATCACCCAGCTGGCCCGTGCGGCCGGCATTCACCTGGTGCTGGCCACCCAGCGCCCCTCGGTCAACGTGGTCACCGGCCTCATCAAGGCCAACGTGCCTTCCCGCATGGCCTTCGCCACGTCCTCGGCCACCGACTCCCGCGTGGTGCTGGACTCGGTGGGCGCGGAGAAGCTGCTGGGCCAGGGCGACGCGCTCTTCCTGCCCATGGGCATGTCCAAGCCCATGCGTGTCCAGGGCGCCTGGGTCAACGAGTCCGAGGTGCACGCCGTCGTCGACCATGTGAAGTCCCAGCTGAAGGCGCAGTACCGTGATGACGTGGTGCCCAAGGAGAGCGCCAAGAAGAAGGAGATCGACGAGGACATCGGAGACGATCTCGAGCTGCTGCTGGCCGCCACCGAGCTGGTGGTCACCACCCAGTTCGGCTCGACCTCCATGCTTCAGCGCAAACTGCGTGTGGGCTTCGCCAAGGCCGGACGCCTGATGGACCTCATGGAGTCCCGCGGTGTGGTGGGTCCCTCTGAAGGCTCCAAAGCTCGCGACGTCCTCGTTCAGCCCGAGGATCTCGCCGAGGTGCTGTCCATGATCAAGGGGGAGACCCCTGGGCCCTCCGAGGATGCGCCGGAGGCCTATCAGCAGGAGGTCGTGGAGTACGAGCCCGGCCAGTCCGTGCCGCTGGCAGAGCAGCACGACGACGCCGGCGCAGGCAGCGAGGAGCCCTCCCCGCAGGATCTCATTGCGCGGGACCTCGCGGAGCGGACGGCGGCACTGCCGCAGGCCACCGAGTACTACGACGGTCATGACGATTCCACATCCAGCGAAGACGCCTGGCAGCTCACCGGACGATGAGCAGGCGGTAAGGTCACCCGTATGACAACCCAGGACCAAGCGCCGCTGCTGAACATCGCCAACGTGCTCACCATGCTGCGCATTGCGCTGGTGCCGGTCTTCGTGTGGTTCCTGCTGCTGGACGCCGACGCGTTCAGCGGTGGAGTCACCCTCGGCGGGCTTGAGGCGGAGCATGGGGGCTGGCGCTGGGCCGCCGCCGGCGTGTTCGCGGCCGCGATGATCACCGACAAGATCGACGGCGATCTGGCACGATCGCGCAATCTGGTCACCGACTTCGGCAAGATCGCCGACCCGATCGCGGACAAGATGCTCATCGGCGCCGGGCTCATCATGCTCTCCCTGCTGGGCGAGCTGTGGTGGTGGGTGACGATCGTCATCCTCGTGCGCGAGCTGGGCATCACTGTACTCCGCATGGTCATGCTCCGGACTCAGGTCATGCCCGCCTCCCGAGGCGGCAAGCTCAAGACGGTCCTTCAGTCAGCCGGATTGCAGCTGATGCTGCTGCCGCTGTTGGGCTTCGGCGGAGCTCTCGGGGCGACCATGGCTTCCGTCGTCTACCCGGCCGCGCTGGCGATCATGCTCGCGGCCGCGGCGGTGACCCTTATCTCGGGTGTGGACTACGTCATCAACGCGGTGCGCATCCGCCGCGCGGCTCGCGGCTGAAGGATTCCGCTCAAGGGAACATCAGGGTTTCAGGGCTACCCTGGGGCCTATGCCCGTTGAAGGAGACGCCGAAAACGTTGCCGAGCACGCAGAACGCACCACAGACCCGGTGGAGATCGTCCAGCGGTGCGCCCATCGCGGGATCACCCTCGTCACCGCGGAATCCCTAACCGCCGGTTCCCTGGCAGCCCGCATCGCCGACGTCCCCGGCGCCAGCGCGGTGCTGCTCGGGGGAGTGGTGGCCTACTGTAACGAGGTGAAGCAGAATCAGCTGTCGGTCTCACCTGAGCTGCTGGAGGAGAAGGGCGCGGTGGATCCCGTCGTCGCCGCCTCAATGGCCCAGGGCGCGGCTGAGCACCTCGGCGCGGACCTAGGGATCGCGACCACCGGAGTGGCCGGTCCGGCCCCGCACCAGGGCAAGGACGTGGGCACCGTGTATCTGGGACTGGCGTGCCGGGGCGAGGTCGCTGAACGCCTGAGCCTTTCCCTGCCGGAGCATGCTGAGCCCCACAGTGACGACGGGACTCAGGGCTGGCTCACAGGTTCCCTCCTGCTGGACCTCAGCCCCTCCACGGAGGATGTGGACAACATGAGGGCTGCAATACGCCAGGCCAGTGTTGAAGGGGCCCTGAAGCTGATTGAAGATTTCCTCCTCACCGAGCCCGCGGGACTGCCCGAGGCAGTAGAGTGAGGAACAAACTACGGGTCTGGGCAGTTGATCAAGGGTAAGACAAGCATTAGCTCGAGGAGTATGAGTCCATGGTGAGACAACCTGTCACCGTCAACGGCGTCACCCGCTGGAAGGACATCGAGGCAGAGGGTGCAGCCGGTGCCGAGACCAAAGAGTCCAAGGGCGTGATCCTGCGCCAGGAGATCGGCGACGTGCTGCGCAGCATCCGCCAGTCCGAGGGGCGTACCCTGCGTGACGTCTCCCACGACGCCCGCGTCTCCCTGGGATACCTCTCCGAGGTGGAGCGCGGCCAGAAGGAAGCCTCTTCGGAGCTGCTGGCCTCCATCTGTACGGCGCTGAACGTTCCCCTCGCCGCCATGCTGTTCCAGGTGGCCGAACGCATTGCTTCTGCCGAGGGGCTGACCGTCCCCGACACCGTGCCCACCGAATTCCAGGTGCAGTACGGCCAGGCCGAGTTCGGCCAGGAGGAACTGGTCAACTTCTAATGGCCCGCCGCCGGCGGGTCTGTGCCTGACGTCTAGACTGGCGTGCATGGAAAATCCGGAGCGGCGCGACAGGGTCCGAGAGCTGGAGCAGGAGTTCAACCGCCTCTTTGTGCGGCGGCGATTCACTGCCCTGCAGCTGGCCCGTGAGATCGATCCGGAGATTGAGCCGGCGTCCTACTCCGTGCTGGCCACCCTGCAGCACACGGGCCCTTCCCGCATGACCTTCATTGCCCGACACCTCGGCATCGGCAAGCCCACCCTCTCGCGGCAGCTCAACACGCTGGCCGCCCGGGGTTTCGTCACCAAGACCACAGACCCCGAGGACGGGAGGGCCCAAGTGGTCTCGCTGACGGTCGAGGGGAGGCACCGTCTGGAGACCGCGCAGGCGGACCGGGCCGAGCGCTATCTGCAGATGCTGGCGCCCTGGAGCGAAGAGGAGATCACCACGCTCTCGGGTCTGCTGGCAAAGCTGAACCGCACCTACGCGGCCTACGACGACGAGACGGGATTCGCCTGCCACGCGCGCAGCGAGGACGGATCCCAGGAGCTTGCCGAAGAATCCGCGGCAGGACAGGAAAGGCGGAGCGCATCATGAGGGAATCGCGTTTCTGGACCCTGATGGAGGACGAGTTCGGCGCCACTTATGCGCACGTGCTGGCGGGGGAGCTGGTCATCAGCCGATTCCAGCTCACGGCACGGCAGGCCCTGGCGGCAGGAATCTCTCCCCGGGAGATCTGGGAAGCCCTGTGCATCCAGCAGAACGTCCCGGAGGAGCGGCGGTTCGGCCGCGACCGGCCCATCAAGCGCGGTTAGAGCCCCGGGAACCCGCCGGGGGAGAGGACGACACACCCCCGCCGGTCGAATCTGTGTTCGATTCCTCGGGTAAAGTCTTCCCCAGAGCAGGATCGCGGCGTGCAGCACGCCCGGATGTGCCCACTGCGGGTGAGGCACAGGGTCATGTCCGAGGCAGGTTCTAGTCTCGATCATGCAGCCGGAACGACGGCCGCGACAACCGTGACGACAACGTGAGGTGAAACATGGCAAGCAGCCCGGATCGGCAGAAGGCCCTCGAGGCAGCCCTGGCCCAGATCGATAAGCAGTACGGCAAAGGCTCCGTCATGCGGCTTGGGGACGAAACCCGGGCTCCCATCGAAGCCATCCCCACCTCCTCCATCGCCATGGATGTGGCGCTCGGCATCGGAGGCTTCCCGCGGGGCCGCGTGGTGGAGATCTACGGTCCCGAATCCTCCGGTAAGACCACCGTGGCCCTGCATGCGGTCGCCAACGCTCAGCGCAACGGCGGCATTGCCGCGTTCATCGACGCCGAGCATGCCCTGGACCCCAGCTACGCAGAGAAGCTCGGTGTTGACACTGACGCCCTACTGGTCTCTCAGCCGGACACGGGTGAGCAGGCCCTGGAGATCATGGACATGCTGGTCTCCTCGGGGTCGCTGGACATCGTGGTCATTGACTCCGTGGCGGCCCTGGTGCCTCGTGCGGAGATCGAGGGTGAGATGGGTGACAGCCACGTGGGCCTCCAGGCCCGCCTGATGTCCCAGGCCCTGCGAAAGATCACCGGACGCCTGGCACAGACCAAGACCACCGCGATCTTCATCAACCAGCTGCGTGAAAAGGTGGGCGTCTTCTTCGGCTCCCCCGAGACCACCTCCGGCGGTAAGGCCCTGAAGTTCTACGCCTCTGTGCGTGTGGATGTGCGGCGCATCGAAACCCTCAAGGAGGGCACCAACGCCGTCGGCAACCGCACGCGCGCCAAGATCGTGAAGAACAAGATGGCACCTCCGTTCAAGCAGGCCGAGTTCGACATCCTCTATGGCGAAGGCATCTCTCGCGAGGGCGGCCTCATCGACATGGGTGTGGAGAACGGACTCGTGAAGAAGTCCGGTGCATGGTTCACCTACGAGGGGGACCAGCTGGGGCAGGGCAAGGAAAAGGCCCGCCAGTTCCTCAAAGACAACCCGGACCTTGCCGACGAGATTGAGCGCCGCATCAAGGAAAAGCTGGGCATCATCAAGCCCGCCGAGGATGAGGGCCCGGCGCTCAAAGCCGTCGACTCCTGATCTGTTGGCACCATGAACGACCAGCAGAAGACCCTGGAGCAGCTGCGGGAGTCCCTGGCTCAGCTGGAAGCCGGCGAGCTGGAATCCGACCTCTTCGCCCCCGGCGACGGAGGTGAAGAGCCAGGGCCCCGGGCGGACCAGCGCCACGAGTCTGACGCCAACACTGCCCAGGCGTCGGAGGACCAGTACGCCAAGGCGCGGGCCGTGGTGCTGCGCAAGCTCACCGGCTCCGCCAAATCCAGGCACCAGCTGGCTGAGGCACTGCGCGAGAAGGAGTTCAGCGAGACGGTCATCGCGCAGGTCTTGGACCGGATGGAGGAGGTCCATCTGGTCAATGACGCCGAGTTTGCCCGAACCTGGGTCCGCACGCGGCACGAGATCAAGGGGCTGGGTGCGGCGGCTCTGCGCCGGGAGCTGCAGGACAAGGGGGTCAGCGCCGAGCACGCAGACGCTGCCCTGGAGCAGATCAGCCCCGCGGATGAGCATGCCGCCGCGCGCGAGATGGTTCAGACCAAACTGCGCGGAGTGACGGTGCCCGTGGGAAACGGTGCCGAGGATCGCAAAGAGCGCGACAAGATCACCCGACGGTTGGTGGGCATGCTGGCTCGTCGCGGGCACAGTCCCGGTATGGCCTTCCAGCTGGTGCGTGAGGAGCTCGAGGCCCGCAGCGGCTAGAATTGCAGGGCATTGTTGCCCCTGTCTTTCTGCGAAGTTGAGTGATGACTGAGACCGTTCTGGACCGCCCTGAGGCTGCCGCAGGCAGCCGCACCTACGAAGTGCGCACCTTCGGCTGCCAGATGAATGTGCATGACTCAGAGAGGATCTCCGGTCTCCTGGAGGAAGCCGGCTATGCCCCGGCTGAGGAAGGAACTACCCCGGATCTGGTGGTGTTCAACACCTGCGCGGTGCGTGAAAACGCCGACAATCGCCTCTACGGACACCTCGGCCAGCTCAAGCCGGTCAAGGAGCAGCACGGCATGCAGATTGCCGTGGGCGGCTGCCTGGCGCAGAAGGACCAGAACACCGTGCTGGAGCGCGCACCGTGGGTGGACGTGGTCTTCGGCACGCACAATATCGGCTCCCTCCCCACCCTGCTTGAGCGTTCCCGCCACAACGCCGAGGCCTCCATCGAGATCCTGGAGGCCCTAGAGACCTTCCCCTCCACCCTCCCCACCAAGCGGGAGTCGGTGCATTCGGGATGGGTGTCGATCTCCGTAGGATGCAACAACACGTGCACCTTCTGCATCGTCCCCTCCTTGCGAGGCAAGGAGCGAGACCGCCGTCCGGGGGAGATCCTGGCCGAGGTCCAGGCCCTCGTGGACGACGGTGCAGTCGAGGTGACGCTTCTGGGACAGAACGTCAACACCTACGGTGTGGAGTTCGGTGACCGCCAGGCATTCGCCAAGCTGCTGCGCGCCTGTGGGCAGATCCAGGGACTCGAGCGCGTGCGCTTCACCAGCCCGCACCCTGCAAGCTTCACCGATGACGTCATCGACGCGATGGCCGAGACCCCCAACGTGATGCCCCAGCTGCATATGCCCCTGCAATCGGGCTCGGATGCCATCCTCAAAGCCATGCGGCGCTCCTACCGGGGACGAAAGTTCCTGGGCATTCTGGACAAGGTCCGCGAGCGTATACCGCACTCCGCGGTGACCACCGACATCATTGTGGGCTTCCCCGGGGAGACGGAGGCCGATTTCGAGGACACAATGCGCGTGGTCGAGGAGTCCCGTTTCGCCAGCGCCTATACGTTCCAGTACTCCCCGCGTCCGGGAACACCTGCCGCCACGATGGAGAATCAGATTCCCAAGGCCGTGGTCCAGGAACGCTTCGAGCGGCTCATCGCTCTGCAGAACCGGATCACCGCGGAGGAGAACAAGAAGCTCGTCGGCACGATCCAGGAGCTCCTGGTCACGGCGGACGCCGGCGCCAAAGGTGCGGAGACCGGACGCCTCTCCGGGCGTGCCCCGGATAACCGGCTGGTGCACTTCTCCGTGCCGGACGGTGTGGAGACGCCGCGTCCCGGTGACTTTGTCACCGTCCCCATCACTCAGGCCGGCAGTTACCATCTGCTCTCCGATCCGGCCTCTGCCGAGGAGTACCGCCTGCGGCGCTCCCGTGCCGGAGACGCCTGGGACCGGTGGCAGGCAGACTCCTGCGGGGTCGGCACCACACAGGTCACCGGAGAGAAGCCGGGCGCCGTATCGCTCGGTATGCCCACCCTGCGCCGATGAGCCCGGACGCGCAGGAGGAGCGCCCACTCGTTGTCGTCGTCGGCCCCACGGCCTCGGGCAAGAGCGGACTTGCCGTGGAACTGGCCGAGCAGCTCCACGGGGAGGTCATCAACGCCGACTCCATGCAGCTCTACCGCGGCATGGATATCGGCACCGCAAAAGTCACGCCCGAGGAGATGCGGGGAGTGCCCCATCACCTGCTGGACGTCCTCGACCCCACGGAAGAGGCCTCTGTCGCGGCCTACCAGCAGCAGGCGCGAGAGGCCGTGGCGGCGATTCGCGCCAGGGGGCGCACACCCATCCTGGTGGGAGGCTCCGGGTTGTACGTGCGCGCCGCGATCGACGTGATCGACTTTCCCCCGACTGACCCGAAAATTCGGAACGAGCTGAGCAACAGACTGGCCGAGCAGGGCCCGGGCGTTCTGCGGGAGGAGCTGCGCGAACGCGATCCTGAATCAGCCGCGGTGATTAAGGACGACCGGCGATTGATCCGCGCGCTGGAGGTCATCCGCCTGACTGGCCGCACGTTCAGCTCCTTCATGCCGACCCGCACCTATGAGGAGAGCGTGGGGCCCGTGGTCCAGCTAGGGCTTATGGTGCCGCGTCCGGTGCTGCACGAGCGGATCGCCCAACGCGTGGCGCGTATGCGGGAGTTGGGCCTCCTTGAGGAGGTCCGGATGCTGGAGCGCCGCGGCCTGCGGGAGGGGCGGACGGCGTCGCGCGCGATCGGCTATCAGCAGTTCCTCCGCGTGCTTGACGGTGCTCTGAGCGAGGATCAGGCGGCAGAGGAGACGACCGTGGCCACCCGCCAGTTCGCGCGCCGACAGGACACGTGGTTCCGCGCCGACCCGCGCGTACGCTGGCTGGAGGCACCTAGTGAGAACCTTGCTGAGCGGGCCGGGGAAGTCCTGCGCCGAAAACATGGTTGAGTAGGGACATGCAGTTCACCAAAGCTCACGCCACCGGCAACGACTTCGTGATGATCACCGATGCCGCTGGCCAGCAGGACCTTGACGCAGAGTTCGTCGCGGCGGTCTGTGACCGGCGCATGGGCGTAGGCGCAGACGGCCTGATCCGCGCCGTCCCCGCTCACCACGTGAGTGAAGGCGCCGCTCTGCTGCGCGAGCGTGGGCTCAGCAGCACCGACGATCAGCCCCTGTGGTTCATGGACTACCGCAACTCCGATGGTTCGATCGCTGAGATGTGCGGAAACGGAGTGCGGGCCTTCGCCCACTACCTGCTCGCCGAGGGCCTGACGGAGCTTGGTGACGGCGCGCAGCTGACCATCGGCACCCGCGCAGGCGTCAAAACGGTGCGTACAGTCCAAGAGGGCTACGCCATCGGCATGGGGGTATGGTCCTTCATCGATCCGGAGCTTGCCCAGGCCAATGCCAGCGACTCCCTTGTTCAGGCCCGGGGCCTGACAGATCCGCGTCCTGCACTCAGCATCTCCATGGGCAACCCCCACACCGTCGTCGCACTCCCGGACGAGGCGACCCTTCAGGCCCTGGATCTGCATCAGGCGCCTCAGGTTGACCCGCAGCCGCCCTACGGGACGAACGTCGAGTTCGTGGTGCCCTCCGAGCCGCTGGTCGAGAACGGCGTCGGCAGGGTACGGATGCGCGTGCACGAGCGCGGAGTGGGAGAAACACTCTCCTGCGGAACCGGCGCCTGCGCCGCTGCTGCTGCCGTGCGTGTATGGGCCGCCGGAGACGGCGTGAACACGTGGCGGGTGGGGGTGCCCGGCGGCGAGGTCACCGTCCGATTCACGCCCCGGGAAGACGGCGCCGAAGAGGTGGAGCTGGCGGGCCCGGCGGTGCTGGTCTACACCGGCACGCTGGTCTGAGGATCAGGCCGTGGCGGTGCCCCGGCGCTGTACGCGCAGGAGCCGAAAGCCCTTCTCCGTCTCGGGCCGATCCACCGTGAAGCTCTCACTGACTGAGGCAAGCATCGACCGCAACCAGGTCTGAAGCGAGTCCGCGCCCAGATTCTTCTGGACCACAAGCCAGGCATCGGCGTCGTCGGCAAGGCGGGGCAGCCACAGCTGCAGCAGTTCATGCAGAACGGCCTTGCCGACGCGGATGGGCGGGTTCGACCAGATCGTGGTGAAGCGCACATCGTCCGGGACATCTTCGGGCGCCCTGACCATCACGTTGTCCAGACCCAGCGCGCTGGCGTTCTCAGCACATAGAACGCGAGCGCGCTCATTGACGTCGACGGCCCAGACCCGGGCCCGGGGCGAGCGCATCGCCATGGTGAGCGCCATGGGCCCCCACCCGCAACCGATGTCGAGCAGATCGCCGGTCTCGGCGGGATCAGGCACGTGCCGCAGCAGCACCGCGGTGCCCTTGTCCACGCCGTCGGGGGAGAAGATACCGCCCGCGGTGGTCACGTCCACGTTCCTGCCAGCCAGTTCCACGCGCAGGCGCCGGCGATCCAGCGGAGCATCCGGATCGGGAGAGAAATAATGCGTTGCTGCCACCCGTTGATCGTATAACGGGGCGCTGCAACGCCCCTTCCGGTCCACCCCACCACTCTGTACACACCCCTGCCGCCAGAGACCTCGATATGCGATAATGGACTCCATGTGGATTCGCAGTATCGATCGTCGCCCCGTCCGTCTGCGCGGCTGACTCTTTGAAGACCCCCGCTCCCGGTGAGATCTCACGCGCCGGTTGAGCACCTGCCCGAATCCCGTTGAACTACCCGAACCCCTGACGTCTGTCCTGGGGCTCATGAGGCTTTATGACTGAACAGAACAACACCCCGCACACCGAGAACACCCCCGAGCAGGGGACCTCATCCATTGATGCAACCATCCAGCGCATCCTGGCGGCCGACAAGGCCAACAAGTCCTCCAACGGTCGCACCACCAGGTTCGTTGCCGATGACGCGCACCTGACCAGTACTGAGCAGCGTCGCCGCTCGGTACTGGACGACCGTGCTCGTGAGCTGGCCGAGACGGAGGAGCACACCGAGCACGACGGCGAGCAGTACGACCTCTTCGAACGCCGCTCTCTGCGCCGCGTCGAGGGGCTTTCCACCGAGCTCGAAGACGTCACCGAGGTGGAGTACCGGCAGCTGCGCCTGGAGCGCGTGGTGCTGGCCGGACTGTGGACCGAGGGCACCATCGCGGAGGCCGAGTACTCCCTACGCGAGCTTGCTGCACTGGCCGAGACCGCCGGCTCCACGGTGCTCGACGGCTTCATCCAGCGCCGCTCCAAACCCGATCCGGGAACATTCTTCGGTTCGGGAAAGGCGGTCGAGATCAAAGAGGCCGTCGCTGAGCTGGGCGCCGATACCGTCGTCGTCGATTCGGAGCTGGCCCCTTCCCAGCGTCGTGGACTCGAAGACATCGTCAAGGTCAAGGTCATCGACCGCACCGGCCTCATCCTCGACATCTTCGCCCAGCACGCCAAGTCCCGTGAGGGTAAAGCCCAGGTGGAGCTGGCCCAGATGGAGTACATGCTTCCGCGACTGCGCGGCTGGGGTGAGTCCCTGTCTCGACAGGCCGGTGGCCGTGTCGGCGCCGCCGGCGGAGGCATCGGATCCCGCGGACCTGGGGAGACCAAGATCGAGCTGGACCGTCGTCGCATCAACCAGCGAATGGCCAAACTGCGCCGGGACATCGCCAACATGAAGCCCGCGCGCGAGGCGAAGCGGGCTAACCGCAAGCGCAACGCGGTGCCCTCGGTAGCCATTGGCGGCTACACCAACGCGGGCAAGTCCTCGCTGCTGAACCGGCTCACCGACGCCGGAGTGCTGGTGGAGAACGCCCTGTTTGCCACGCTGGACCCCACCACCCGCAAGGCGGTGACCCCCGACGGAATCGGCTACACCCTCTCCGACACAGTGGGCTTCGTCCGCCAGCTGCCGACCCAGCTGGTGGAGGCATTCCGCTCGACCCTGGAGGAGGTCGCCGAGGCCGATCTCATTCTGCACGTGGTGGATGCCTCCCATCCCGAGCCTGAGGGACAGATCGCCGCGGTGCGCCAGGTGCTCACCGAAGTCGACGCCCACCAGGTGGACGAGATCATCGTGCTGAACAAGGCAGACGCCGCCGAATCTCACGTGATCGAGCGCATCCGGCGTCGCGAGCCCCACGTCGCCGTAGTCTCGGCACGCACGGGCGAGGGCATCGAGGAGCTGAAGGAGCTCATCAGCAGCTCGATCCCGCGGCCGTCCGTTCCCCTGGAGCTGATGGTGCCCTACGCCGATGGTGAGGTGGTCTCCCGACTGCATGCCGCCGATGCCGAGATCCTCAGCACCACCTATGAGGAGGAGGGGACGCGGCTGTCGGTGAAGGTGCGTCCGTCTTTGGCCGCGGAGCTTGCTCAGTACCAGGTGGAGAGCTGAACGCGTGTCCGCTGTCGCCGAGTCGAATGCTGTGCACCTGACCAACCCTGCGGCCCAGCGTGCTGAGAAGCTTCTCGGCACCGCCGTGGAGGCCTTCGGGGGCTCGCGCCGGGACGGGCAGGTCGAGATGACCCGCCGTGTTGCCGCGGCGCTGAGTCTGCGCAAGCATCTGCTCGTCCAGGCGGGGACCGGTACCGGTAAGTCCATGGCGTACCTGGTGCCGGCGGTCGCTCACGCCGTGCAGGCTGACCGGCCCGTCGTCGTCTCGACCGCCACCTTGGCCCTGCAGGCCCAGATCATGGGACGGGACCTTCCCCGCCTCCTGGAGTCCCTGGAACCGGAGCTGGAGCGTCCCGTCGAGGTGGCCCTCGTGAAGGGCCGGGCCAACTACCTGTGCAAGCAGAAGTTGGCCGGCGGCTTCCCGGAGGATGATCACGACCAGGAAGTGCTCTTCGCGGCCGCGGTGGAGCCCAGCGGCGGAGTCACCACCTTCGAGCCGACCTCGCGGTTGGGCAAGGAAGTGGTCATGCTGCGCGAATGGGCCGACGAGACGGAGACGGGCGACCGGGATGATCTGCCCGAGGGCGTGACCGACCAGGCCTGGCGCCAGGTCTCGGTCAACGCTGTGGACTGCCTGGGCGCGCGGAAGTGCCCCATGGCTGAGGAGTGTTTCTCGGAGCTTGCCCGCCAGCAGGCGGGGGACGCTGACGTGGTGGTCACTAACCACGCCATGCTCGCCATTGACGCCTTCGAAGGGCTGGACGTGCTTCCCGAGCACGACGCCGTCATCATCGATGAGGCCCACGAACTCGCTGAGCGGGTGACCTCTGCGGTCACCGCCCAGCTTTCGGCGCAGATGATCCGTGCCGCCGCTGCTTCGGCGCACCGGCACACCGCTATCAATACGGAGCGGCTGCAGACGGCTGCCAATGCCGTGGAGGCCGCATTCGCCGGCGTCGAGTCGGGACTGCTTCCGCGGGGCATGAACGCTCAACAGACGAGTGCCGTGGAGATGGCTCGCGATGCCGCGCGCACCGCACTGTCGGATTCCAAGCCTTCCGGGGACGGTGAATCAGACCCCGGCCGAACGACTGCCCGCTCCCGCCTGCAGGCAGTGTTAGACGTAACCAACCGCATGGTGGAGTCCCCGCAGACCCCTGACGTGATCTGGCTGAGCCGACCGGGTACGTTCACTCCGGGGCAGGGATACCGTGAAGCAGATCCGAGCGAGCCGCCGCTCATCTATGTGGCGCCCACGAGCGTGGCCGGAAGACTCCGTGAGGGTCTCTTCGGCGACAGGACCGTGGTGCTGACGTCCGCCACCCTGACGGTGGGGGACAGTTTTGACCCGGTGGCTGGTTCGCTGGGCCTGCTGGGGGAGAAGGCCCCTGCGTGGGATGCCGCCGACGTCGGCAGCCCGTTCAACTACCCGTCGCAGGGCATGCTGTACGTGGCTGCGCATCTGCCTCCGCCCTCCTTGAAGAACCAGCAGGCGCAGTTCGACGAGCTTGCCGGCCTGATCGAGGCCTCCGGAGGAGCCACTCTGTCGCTGTTCTCCTCACGCCGGGCCGCTGAAGCCGCCGCCGAGGCACTTCGGGATCGTGTGGAGGTGCCGATCCTGTGCCAGGGGGATGCGACCATGTCCGCGCTCATCCGTGAGTTTGCTGAGGACGAGGAGACGTGCCTCTTCGGCACCATGAGCCTCTGGCAGGGTGTGGATGTGCCGGGACAGTCCTGCCGTTTGGTCACGATCGACCGGATCCCGTTCCCGCGTCCTGATGATCCGCTGACGAACGCCCGTAGCCAGGAGATTGCGCGCTCGGGCGGCAACGGCTTCATGCAGGTCTCGGCGGCGCATGCAGCCGTTCGTCTGGCACAGGGGGCCGGCCGTCTCATCCGCACCGCCGAGGACCGTGGTGTTCTCGCGGTCCTGGACTCGCGCCTGGCCACGGCGCGCTACGGAAGCTTCTTGAAGAAGTCGATGCCCGACTTCTGGGCGACCACCAAGGGCGATGTCGCCCGGGGCGCTCTCGCCCGTCTGGCTCAGGTCTGAGCTTGCCGAGAGCATGGCGGGGTTTCCCCGCCCGCGGAACTTACTCTTCAGGCGTGATGGCGAGCGTGAGCTTGCCGAGAGCATGGCGGGGTTTCCCCGCCCGCGGAACTAACTCAGTGACCGCAGAACGGTGACGACCTTGCCCATGATGGTGGCGTCATCGCCAAGAATCGGCTCGTACATACGGTTCTGGGGGAGCAGCCACTGGTGGCCGTCCCGACGCTTGAGGGTCTTGACGGTGGCCTCCTCGTCGAGAAGCGCTGCCACGATGTCCCCGTTGTCGGCGTCCATCTGGCGGCGCACTACCACCCAGTCGTCTTCGAAGATTCCAGCTTCGATCATGGAATCACCGCGCACCTGAAGCATGAACAGCTCACCTTCACCGGTGAGCTGCCGCGGCAGGGCCATGACATCTTCCACGTTCTGCTCGGCAAGGATCGGGCCGCCGGCGGCGATGCGGCCCACCACCGGAATCTCGGCGACGCGGGAATCGGCATCGGCCCGGTAGGCCTGCAAGTCCACCACCGGGGACTCCTCTACCGGCGAGGGCTGAGGAGTGGAGACTTCTTCGGGCTGAGGAGCGAGGAGTCGGCCGCTGGAGTCCCTGATGACCTCCATGGCTCGGGGCTTGCCGGGAACGCGGCTGAGGTATCCCAGCTGCTGAAGGCGCGCCAGCTGGTGCGTGACGGAAGACAGCGAAGCCAAGCCGCAGGCGTCACCGATCTCGCGCATGGAGGGCGGATAGCTGCGCTCGGAAAGGGACTTCTGAATGATGTCCACGATCTGCCGCTGTCTGTCCGTCAGCGGTGGGGCCGTCTGGGCGGGCGCTGCCTTCTCTCCACGTGCTGCCGTGTCAGATGCCATGTCAGACCCTCTCGATTAACTGGTGGAGCAACATCGAAGCTCACTTCGAACACTGAGCTCAGGCTACTCGAAATCGTAGACGTCTTCCATAGATATGTACGAGTGTCGTTGAAGTGATTCGAACATGTGTGCTAAAAATAGAACAAGAGTTCGAATGCTTGGAGGAAACACCATGAACACCATCGCGCTCACCCGCCGGGGCCGCCTTCTTCTGCTCGGCGTGCCCACCGTCCTCGCAGTCCTGACCCTGCTGGCCGGTGCCATGTTTCTTGCGACCGCCATGGTGAACCAGGTCGAAGCCTCCGCCGATCCTGTTGGGGGTGTCGAGGCCCAGCAGGTGACCGTTGTGCCTGGTGACACGCTGTGGTCCATCGCCGCCTCGGCAGAGTCCCAGGAGGACATCCAGACCCTGATGACTCACATCGCCGAACTCAATGACCTCGACTCATCCACCCTCCAGCCGGGACAGGTCATCCACGTTCCTGTTGACTGATGTCTCACGCTCTGAGCACCTCAGCCAAGACCAGCCGAGCGCTGTTGAGTGCCGCGTAGACTGGCTGAGTGACAGATCAGGATTCCGCCAGCACCGACACGACGACGGCAGAAGAAGACGCAGCCAAGCGACTGGCAGCGTTGCCGCTGCGGGACGAGCTTCGAGGCCAGCATCCCTATGGAGCACCGCAGCTGAACGTTAAGGCGATGCTCAACGTCAACGAGACCACGTATGACGTCCCCGAAGACGTGGTGGACGCGATCACCAAGGAGGTCAGGCGTGCCTCGGCAACCCTGAACCGGTACCCCGATCGAGAATTCACTCTCCTGCGTCAGAAACTGGCTGAGTACCTGAACCGTGATCTTGTTTCCGACGGGGCGAGCGCGGACCTGACCGCTGATCACATATGGGCCGGGAATGGCTCCAACGAAGTCATGCAGCACATTCTGCAGGCCTTCGCCGGCCCCGGGCGCACCGTCATGTCCTTCCCTCCGACATACTCCATGTATCCGCTCTATGCACGCGGGATCTACAGCGAGTACATCGCCGGCACACGCAGCCCTGACTTCACCCAGGACCCCCAGGATGTGGCGGACCAGATCCGCCAGCACCGCCCGCATGTGGTGATCCTGTGTTCGCCCAACAATCCCACGGGAACCGCGTTGGGGCTCGACGTCGTCGAAGCGGCCTATGAGGCTGCCCGTGAAAGTCAGACCATGGTGATCGTCGACGAGGCCTATGGCGAGTTCCGCCAGCCGGGCACTCCGTCCGCACTGCAGATGCTGCCGGGCCGACCGCGTCTGATCGTCACCCGTACTATGAGCAAGGCCTTCGCGTTGGCGGGCGGCCGACTGGGGTACCTTGCCGCTGCTCCTGAGGTCACCGATGCGCTGCGTCTGGTGCGTCTGCCGTACCATCTCTCTGCTGTCACGCAGGCCACCGCCTGTGCCGCACTGGATCACTCCGAGACGCTGATGGCCAACGTCGAGAAGATCAAGCTCCAACGGGATCGGATTGTCACCGAGCTGCGCCGGCTGGGTCTGACCCCGGCGCCCTCAGACGCCAACTTTGTCTTCTTCGGAGGGTTAGTGGACAAGAAAGCTGCGTGGGAGCACCTGCTGGCTGACGGCATTCTTATCCGCGACGTCGGCATCGAGGGCCACCTGCGAGTCACCGCGGGGACAGAGGAAGAGACAACCGCATTTCTCGAATCCCTGCGCCGTCACCTTCAGACACAGCGCGCCGGGGCGCAGAATCACAAGGGATAGACTGGAGAATCTATGGGAGCAGAACTGATTTCCGGGCGCATCGCGCAGATGGAGAGAGCCACCAGCGAGTCCCGAGTGAAAGTCCGCATGGACCTCGACGGCACTGGTGCCTCCACCATCAGCACCACAGTGCCCTTCTTCGACCACATGCTCACGGCCCTGTCCAAGCACTCGCTGATCGACCTCGATATTCAGGCCCAGGGCGACACCCACATCGATGTGCACCACACCGTCGAGGACACCGCGATCGTCATCGGCGAGGTCCTGCGGACCGCCCTGGGCGATAAGCGCGGCATCCGCCGTTTCGGAGAGGCCACCGTGCCCCTGGACGAGGCGCTGGCTCACGCCGTCGTCGACGTCTCGGGCCGACCCTACCTAGTCCACAGCGGCGAGCCCGAGGGACAGCAGTACCACCTCATCGGCGGCCACTTCACCGGGTCCATGACCCGCCACGTCTTCGAAGCCATCACCTACCACTCCGGCATCTGTCTGCACATGCGAGTGCTGGGCGGTCGCGACCCCCACCACATCGTCGAAGCCCAGTTCAAGGCCTTTGCCAGAGCACTGCGTGAAGCCGTCGAATCTGATCCGCGCACTGACGACATCCCGTCCACGAAGGGAGCCCTGTGAGCGCAGCATCCGGGAGCAAGCCCACCGTCGCAGTCCTCGACTACGGGTCCGGAAACGTTCACTCGGCGGTTCGTGCCATCGAACGCGCCGGCGCCGAGGTGGAGCTGACCTCAGACACGGAGACCATCCTCAACGCCGACGGTCTTGTGGTGCCCGGAGTGGGCGCCTTCGCCGCGGTGATGGAGGCCCTCAAAGCCAATGACGCCCCCCGATGGATCGGCCGTCGCATAGCCGGTGGACGTCCCGTGCTGGGCATCTGCGTGGGCCACCAGATTCTCTTCGAGCGTGGCGTGGAGCACGGTATCGCCGCCGACGGCATGGGGGAGTGGCCCGGCGAGGTCACCGCGCTACCGGAAAACGTCACGGTCCCTCATATGGGATGGAACACGGTGCGAGCTCCACAGGACAGCGTGCTGTTCCAGGGCCTACACGATGAGCGCTTCTACTTTGTGCACTCCTACGCCGTGCAGTCCTGGGATTTTGACCAGACCATCGACTCCATGGCCGCGCCCAAGGTCACGTGGGCCCACCACGGTGCTGACTTCATCGCTGCCGTGGAGAACGGTCCGCTGTCGGCCACTCAGTTCCACCCAGAAAAGTCCGGCGACGCCGGCATGCAGCTGCTGCGCAACTGGATCACCAGCCTGTAATCGACGAAAGAGAACACCGTACCTATGAGCACCCCCACTGTCCCTGCCCTCGAGCTGCTGCCCGCCGTCGACGTGGCCGACGGACAGGCCGTCCGACTCGTCCAGGGCGAGGCTGGTTCTGAGACCGGCTACGGCGATCCCCTGGAAGCGGCACTGACATGGCAGGAGCAGGGCGCCGAGTGGATCCACCTGGTGGACCTCGATGCCGCGTTCGGCCGCGGCCACAACAGGGACGTGCTGGCCCGAGTGGTCAAGGAGATCGGCATCAAGATCGAGCTCTCCGGGGGGATTCGCGACGACGAGTCCCTCGAACGAGCGCTGGAGTTCGGAGCGACCCGCGTGAATCTGGGCACCGCGGCGCTTGAGGATCCGGAATGGACCGCTCGTGCCATCGAACGTCACGGTGAGGCCATCGCGGTTGGTCTGGACGTGCGCGGGGAGACCCTGGCTGCTCGCGGCTGGACCCAGGAGGGTGGCAACCTCTGGGAGGTGCTGCAGCGCCTGGAGGACGCCGGCTGCCCCCGCTACGTGGTGACGGATGTGACCAAGGACGGCACCCTGCGCGGCCCCAACACCGAGCTGCTGGCCCAGGTCTGCGCCAAAACGCAGAAGCCCGTGGTGGCTTCCGGCGGAATCTCGTCCCTGGACGACGTCGCGGCCCTGGCTCAGATGGTCTCCACCGGGGTGGAAGGCGCCATCATGGGCAAGGCGCTCTACGCTGAGAAGTTCACTCTGCCTGAGGCCCTGAAAGTCGCGGCGCAGTCCGCCTGAACACGTCACGAGCATCAGTTCGGTGAGCAAGGAACTTCCCGCACACATCACGGCTCTGCTACAGAGTCAGCAGCGTAGCCCCGACGGGCAGCCGGCTGACTCTGCCGGTGTGCCCTGGGAGGGGCGGGACCTTTCCGGTGAGGGCAACCCGCTGCACACCTTCGACGGCGACGACGGCCTCGCGCCGCCCGCGCTGCAGGGGATTCTGGCGCAGCTGAGGGCGGGAGAAGCCGACGAGACTGCGGTGGTCAACACCCTGCCCGGGCTGCGGCTCTTCGCTCCGGTGATCGCCAGTCTGGGCGGCGGGCAGACCCATGAGGATCACGCCGAGGTAGGCGATAAGGAAGCCGATATCTCCCTGGTGAGTCTCGCCGCCTCCGACGGCCGCCGGGCCATGCCGGTGTTCTCCTCGGTGGAGGCGCTGACTGCCTGGCATCCGGAGGCGCGTCCGGTGGCCGCCGAAGCTGAGCGCATTATGCTCGCCGCTTTGGCCGAAGGCGCGGAGCTGGCGGTGCTTGATCCCGGCGCTGAGTTCACCTTCGTCATTCGCCGCCCGGCGGTAGAGGCACTCGCTCAGGGGCGCACCTGGACTCCTGCCTACGCGGATCATGAGGTGGCCCGGGCGCTTTCAGAGGTTCCCGAACAGTGCCCCGGGGTGGCGCAGCTGCTGCTGCAGCCCAGCCGCGGAATCGTCACCGCGGATGCCCACGGCGCGCGAGTGGTGGGCGGCGGCAGCGGTCCTGAAGTAGCGCTGGGTGTGGTTTTCGACGATGGCCTGGAGGACGTGGACCAGCGTCTAGCACTGGCTGCGGTGCAGGCGTCCCTGGCCGATGTGCCGGTGCTGCGCGAACGCGCGGATTCCGTGGAGATCATTCGCGCCGCGTGACGCGGCGCGGCTCAGCAGGGCTCGTCGGCGGTGGTGACAGTGTGGTAGATCGCCTCGCAGATCTGGCGCAGCTGCACGGCCTGTGCGTCGTCCAGGGCGGGATGGAACAGCTGACGGATGTGCTGAGCGTGGACTTTGGAGGCTGCGGCGAAGACGGTGGAACCCTCCTCCGTGAGGCATGCGGTCATGCCGCGTTTGTCGTGGGGGTCCATGCACCGTTCCAGAAGTCCGCGGCCGGCTAGGGACTTCACCTGGTAGGAGAGCCGTGAGGGAGAGAAGACCATCCGCTCGGCGAGTTCACCCATGCGCAGCTGCTTGCCGGGCGCCTCGGCCAGAATGAGCAAAAGGTTGTAGTCGCTGAGCTTCAGCCCGGTAGTCGCCTGAAGGCGTTTCTCCATACGGTCGCTGATGATGGCGCTGGTCTCGAAGAAGGAGCGCCACGCTTTAGCCTTGGGGGAGAAGCCAGTGAGGTCACGGCTGCGCTGCTGGGAAGAAGTGCTGCTGTCCTCCGCGGTCACGCCGATCCCGCTCCTCTCGTGTGCTTCTACAGGTCTGCAGTGCCCACTCGGGCTGCGCGTCACACGCAACAGGGCCCGCGGGGACTGAACTGATTCAGTCTATCCCGCGGACCCTGTGCTGGTGATATATCGTCCCGGTCAGAGGACCGAAAGGGGAGGCTCCCTTAGGAGTCGACCTTGACGACGTCGCCGGTGGCCACGTCAACGTAGACCTCGGTGCCGTTGGTCAGCTCGATCTCCCAGACCACGGTGCCGTCTTCGGTGTCCAGCTCGCCCTGGTAGGGCTCGGCGCCGGCCTCATCCTCGGCCGTCTGGATGGCTTCAGCAATCTCGATCTCCACGGCCTCGGCCTTCTCGCGGTCGTCATCGTCGATGCCGTCGTCTTCAGTGTCGATGATCTGGAAGGACTCGGAGTCCACCTCCAGCTCCCACTCGGTCTCGCCGTCGTAGACGAAGATCTCGACGTAACCGTCGTCGTCGGTGTTGTCCTGGAACTCAGTGATCACACCGTCGGGGTACTCCTCGAGGGCGGCCTCGATGGCCTGGTAAACGTGGTGCTCACCGCCAGCCTGGGGGTCATCGGTGGCGTCGTCGGTAGCCTCATCCGTGGGCTCGTCGGTGGTTGCCTCGTCAGTCTGGTCATCGGCCGGAGTCTCATCAGCGGCGCCCGGGGTGTCTTCCGCAGCGTCGTCGGTGGGGGTGGTGTCGGTACCAGTCTCCGTCTGGGCGTCGGTGTCGTTGGCCTGGTCGTTCTGGTCCTGATCGGTGGTGTTCTCCGGTGCGCAGGCGCTCAGGGCCAGCGCGGCGGCAGCAGTGACGGACAGCAGAGCGGGTGCAGTGCGCTTTGTAGTGGTCATAGTCTCTAGGTGTACGCACCGAGTCTCAGACAGTGCCTGGCATTTGCTGGACACCGGCTGAAACTCCATGAATTTGGTCTCCGGTGAGTGGGTTTCTGAGCTCTGGAGTTCTAGATCGTGGGGTCCGCGAGTTGCACGATCCGTGGTCCTTCGGGGCGCAAATGGACAGCGCGACCCGGTACGGGACGCTGGAGCACAGGGATCACCGCGGCGAAGGCATCGGCATGGCTGCGCTGAGTGGGGCTGAGAATTAAGTGCTCGCCCGCAGTGCGGGCCGGATGTGCCCAGGTGAGATGGCTGAACAGGGCCGCGTTAGGCTGGGCCGTTGCCACGACGGAGGCCCCGGTGGCGATCGCCTGCTGGATCATCTGCTGCTGGTCAGTCCCGCAGCGGTCTGCGTCATCGACAAGGACGACGACGTCGCTGCTCATGTGCTCCTGATCCAGCGGCGCGAGGCTGGCGAGCTGGGACTGGGTGCCGCGGCCGAAGATGCCGGCGGTAGCGACCCCGGCACGCTGCAGCTGAGTGGCGAGGAGCATTAAGGCTGTGGTCTTGCCGGTACCTGAAGTGCCCAGTATGAGACAAACCCGCCCGAGTCGCAGCTGCGCAGGAGCACCGGTGAGCTGCTGCACACCGATGGTCAGCGTCTCGGGGCCCACGGGTTCCGGTTTCAGCAATCCCGTGAGGCCCAGTCGTTCAGGCAGCGTCCGAACTGTCAGCTCTGGAGGAGGGCCTTGCCCCTGGGGGCGGGCTGTCCCTTGCGCTGTGGAGTGACGGTTTACCAGTTGCACGCAGAGCCCGGGAGAGGGCGTACGGGGTGAGAGCAGAACGCCGCGGCTTGGGACCATCTCAGTACTGCGCAAAGGCGGCCACAGGTACCTGGTGTCTTCGTCCGCTCCGAACGGCAGATAGATCCGTTGGGGAATACGGGCCGCGAGTTTCCCCAGGGCGAGCTCCCGCCCGCCGGCGAGGAGAACAGAAAGTCCGGCCGCCGGTCCTTCAGCAACCAGCGTGCTCAGGTCCTGCTCAAAGGTCCTCAGCGACTGTGCCAACGTGTGCCAGTGAGAGTTCCCTGACACCACGAGCACCCGGGGCACCGTCACATCCGCCCCCTGAAGTGAGCTCCGGAGGATGTCTTCACGGAGTCGCGCCAGGAGGTATTCGGCCTCGCGGTCGTCGTCGGGGGTCAGCCAGGCGCCTACGCGCGGGTGGGCGCTCAGGGAAGCAAGTGACCTGCTGCCGTCCAGGAGATAGAGGTCGACACGATCGGGGGATTCAGCCAACTGTTGGGCCCAACCGAGCAGAGCTTCCTCGCCACCGGCCGTCGGCTCCCCGATGAGGGCAATCGAACGAGGCGTGCTCCGAGGCTCGAGGACCACATCACGCTGTTCCTGCTGAGAGGGGTCGTCTACGCGTCCAAGCAAAATGCCGGACAGCGTCTCCGAAGTGAGGCGGTCGCCCGGTGTCAGGTGCTGCGGAAGGGGAGGAAGCAGAGGAGTCTGATTTCGGAAAAGCTGCCGCGCAGTCAGTTCCTGTCGCAGGAGGTCCACCACCTCTGACTCAGAAGGGCCGGGACTTTGCAGATGTGTCCACGGCAGAACCGCGGGGATGAGGCGGACGCTCCGAGCGCCGACGGCCGCCAGCTGTGCTGCCTGGAACTCCATTGCGGCTTCGCCGGGACGGCGCAGAAAGGCCCGCCCGGGCTGGCGGCGGGAGAGGAGAGCAGCACTGGGCGTTCCCAGCAGCTCCCTGGACTCGTCTTCGCTGCGAAGGCGCAGCGCGATGATACTTCCGATATTGGCCTTCATATCGGCAGTGACTACCCCCTGAGGGCGCTGGGTCGCGAGGACCAGGTGAATGCCCAAGGAGCGTCCCAGCGTGGCCAGCCGCATCAGCTCGTCCATGGTCTCTGGGAGCTCGTGGGAGAAGATGCGAAACTCGTCCAGCGCCACAACGATACGGGCCAGAGGGAAGTCGGGGCAGCGGAGGCGATACTCGCTGTAGTCTCCGGCATCGGCCTCCAGGAAGAGCCTTTCCCTCCTCATCAGTTCGCTGCGCAGCCCTTCCAAGGTGCGCTCGACCTGGGCTTGGGAGAGGTCAGTCACCAGCCCGAGTGAGTGCTCCAGAGTTGCGATATTGCGAAAAGTCGCGCCTCCCTTGAAATCGAATAGCAACAGATTAACCTCGCGCGGACCGTAACGAGACGCTAAAGAGAGCAGCAGCGTTTTGAGTAGCTCGGACTTCCCCGCGCCCGTGGTTCCAGCCACGAGGATGTGCGGCCCATCCTCCACGAGATCAAGGACAACGGGTCCCCGCTCGTCGCGGCCGAGTCCGGAAATGAGCTGCAGGTGAGCGCTTTCGCTGAATTCTGCGCGCACGGTTTCTATGCACTGATCGGGCATGGTGCCGGGCGTGCCTGATATCCCCTGCAGGCTTCTTCGCGCGAGCGCTGCGAGAGTCTTTTGAGAGATGCCGTCAGGACGCAGATGCGAAGCGTGTTCCATGGATGAGGACACCACGGACCGGGGAGCAGCAGAGCCTGAAGAGGGGTGCTCCGAGGACAAGTGGACGTTCCACCCGGGAACGTCGATGTCGTGATGGGAGCGCTCAGGGCTGACGACGTGCCAGCCGGAAGCGGTGAGACGCTCCGCCACGTGGCATGGGAGGGGTTCGGCACTGAGCAGTATCCCGAGGGGAGTGCTGCTGACGGCAGCCGACGCTCCGAGCTCCCTACCGGAGACTACTTCAGCGGCCCACGCTTCCAATCGTTCTGGCGAAACGAACTCGACGGAGGGGTGATCACGCACTGCAGTCGCCGTCGCGGCGTCGGGGGTAATGATTCTCACGGGATGCTGATTGGCAACCATCTGAAGCACGATCCACCGCACCAATCCCTGAAGGGAGGACAGAGGTCCAGTGATGACGGTGTGTTCACCCGCCCGTAGCTCGCAGGCCAGGGGCACAGTCACTCGCTGTTCGTCCTGAGGTGGAGGGCTTGCTTCAGTGGGGTGCGCAAGCTCAGCGGGAACCAGGGCGGTCCCTATCCGCACCGTGGGATGTCGAGGTTCCCTACTGTGGTCTCCTCTGGGCACCAGCGGGGTCCCGGTTCTCTGCTGGATCCAACGTGCCAGAGCGCCGGGGGATGGCAGAGCTGCGTCAACCACGGCGGCCCACTGTTGGGCCGCCGATCTGAGAGCTTGCCGATAGCGACGTCGCTGGAGTCGGCCATGTATGGCGAACGCGGTAGCCATCAGGGCTCCTGCTGCGCTGAAGAGGAGGAAGAACCACATGCCTGTCACAGCGACCAGTACGATTCCTACCGCAAGCGGAAGGAGCGCCATCATCAACATGCTCCTGTGACGTGTCTCAGGCGGTCTCTCCTCGACCTGTGCGGGCGGCACTGGCCATGAGATCTCAGCGGCACGGCGGAGTGTGCTCCGCACAAGGTCCACACGAGTGTTACCCATGGACTGAGGGGCCCCGAGGCTGAAGGTCCGGCTGCCTTGAGTGTCGTGGAGGAGAACTCGCTCGCGTTCCACGTCTATCCGGGCATGCCGGCGTGACAGTGCGGGATCGGCGATCCGTACATCGGCCTGCCCTCGTCCCAGGACGTATCGTCCGCGGCTCAGCGACAGGAGTCGTCCGGCGTCAGGACCAGAATCTATGCAGAGCCGAAGGCCGGAGGTTTGCCGGCGCGTGGGTGGCCCCGGTTTCGCTTCGGAAATGCGGGGTTTGAGCACAACGGTCATACCCGTGCTGAGAAGGTCGGTTCCCGCTTCGATTTGTGCCAACGGGGTATCTCCCACCCAAGCGCGCCACAGATCACCATCGCCGACGACTTCACGCAGAGCCTCTTCCAGTGCGGCGCCGGTGACAGCCGGACTGGCCGTCGCTGCGGTGCGCAGGCGCACTTCATGAGCCCAGTCGCCTGGTGCTCGCTGACGAAGCTTCGCCCAGCGGTCAGGGGCAACCGCACCGGGGGCGTGCACCACCGTGAGGGTTATCGTCATGCTCCAGAGCCTAGAACGGTGGCCGTCTACCGCGGCTAGGCCTGTGGATAAACGATCCAATCGCGAAGTTATCCACAGATCCACTGAAAGGGTCTAGTCGTCGTCGACCCTCAGGGCTATCGTGTTGCGCGACGGGGTAGAGAACTGGGGTGGATTGCAGGAGGGGCGTGTCGATGGACGCCTTCACTATCGTCGAAGACGAGGTGCGCGACATGATTCGGTCGCAGGGACTCGACCCTGCGACCGATCCGTTAAGTGTCAGGCGCCTGATTGACAGTGCCATAGCTGATTACGACCGGCGTTCACTGGTGACCTCTCTTCCGGTGCTCGACGAGATCGACACCGCGGGACAACGACTCTTCGACTCGCTCGCGGGGTTCGGGGAGCTGCAGCCCCTGCTGGATGACGACTCGGTGGAGGAAATCTGGCTGAACTCCCCGCACCAGGTCTTCGTCGCGCGCGGGGGACGAAGCGAACTGACCTCCATCACACTGAGCGAGACCCGCATTCGGGATCTTGTCGAGAGGATGCTGAAGACCTCTGGTAGGCGCCTGGACCTGAGTAGCCCATTTGTCGATGCATCCTTGCCGGACGGGTCCCGTTTGCATGTGGTGATTCCGGACATCACCCGCAGGCACTGGGCGGTGAATATTCGTAAGTTCATCTCCCGAGCGTCCTCGTTGGAAGACCTTGTGAGACTGGGCAGCCTGACTCAGGCTGCTGCGTCATTCCTTGCTGACGCCGTTGCCTCAGGGATGAACATCCTGGTGTCGGGTCCTACAGGATCCGGAAAAACGACCATGCTCAACTGCCTGGCTTCAGCTGTCCCTCCAAGGGAACGGGTGGTTACGGTGGAGGAGATCTTCGAGTTGGAGATTCCTCTGCGCGACGTCGTGGCTCTGCAGTGTCGCCAGCCGAACCTCGAAGGGGAAGGCGAAATCCCACTGCGACGCTTGGTGAAGGAAGCGCTGCGCATGCGTCCCGATAGGCTGATCGTCGGAGAGGTACGAGAAGCCGAGAGCCTAGACATGCTGATCGCGCTAAACAGCGGTCAACCGGGCATGGCCACAGTCCATGCAAACTCTGCCAGTGACGCGCTCATGAAAATCTGCACGCTGCCCCTCTTGGCGGGGGAGAACATCACGCGCAGCTTCATCATCCCCACGGTGGCCTCGTGTATCGACCTCGTGGTCCACTGTGTGCGCGATGCCTCTGGACAGCGGTACGTTCAACAGGTTCTAGGAATCGGCGGACGCGTTGAAGACGAGACGATCGAAACCTCTGTGCTGTTCCTTCACGACGGCAGCACGCTTCAGCCCTCAGCAACAGGGGTGTTCGATCACCCCAAGCTCAGCGTGGCCGCCCGGAGAATCCTCGTCGGGGGAGGGGCCGCATGAGTCTCCTCCTCGGGTTCAGCCTTGCCGTAGGTTTGCTGCTGATCCTGTCATCTTTCAGTCCGCGTCAGGGGCGCGGCGCCAGGCGGCGTTCACGAAGCAGGGTGCGTCGACTTCTTGATGAGGCCGGGCATCAGAGGCTCCCAGTGTCGGCTTTGGTGATCGCCGTCGCGGCATGTGCGCTGCTGGCTTTCCTTGTGGTGCTTGCGATGACCCGCGCTGTTCCCATCGCTGTGTGCTTCGCGCTGTTCGCCGCCGCGCTACCCTGGTCGGCCGTGCAGTGGCAGGCAGGACGCCGGCGAGCAGTTCTTATGGAGGTCTGGCCAGACGCGGTGGACCATCTACGTTCTGCCGTCCGCTCTGGCCTGTCCCTCCCCGAAGCGATCATTCAGTTGGGTACCAGCGGACCGTCTGAGCTGCGGGAGCCCTTCTCCGAGTTCGGCCGCGATTATCGAGCCGGTCTTTCCCAGCAGCAGGCTTTGAGCCGGCTGAAGGAGCGGCTGGCAGATCCCGTGGGAGATCGTCTGGTCGTGGCACTGCAGATCACACGCGAGGTAGGAGGCAGCGAACTCGGGAAGATGCTCACCACGCTGTCGGAGTTCCTCCGTCAGAACTCACGAATGCGCAGTGAGCTCAAAGCAAGGCAGTCCTGGACCGTCAACGGTGCCAAACTCGCGGTGGCGGCCCCCTGGATCGTGGTTCTCCTGCTAGGGACTCAGCCAGCAGCAGCTGAGGCATATCAGAATGCCCGGGGCATGATGGTCCTAGCTATGGGGCTGGTGATCTCCGTGGTCTGCTACCGCCTGATGCTGCGGATCGGCCGGCTGCCCCAGGAAGTCCGGGTGCTCGCGTGAATCAGGAGCTCATCTGGGCAGTGGTGACAGGACTTGGAACAGGCGCAGGCGTTTCGTTGGCCGTGCTGGCCTTGCCAGTGTTCAATCAGCCAAGTTTCGCCGAGAGAGTCGCCCCCTATATTCCCTCCGCGCGGGCCGAACGGACGCAGCGTGCACCCGTGACAGGGCTAGGGGCAGTGCTCAGTATCTTTCAACCCCTGCTCGATGTTGCGCTCTCCCAGCTGGACCGCTTGAGCACCGATTCCTTCCAACTGAAGAGACGTCTGCTTCAGGCCGACCTCTCCCTCAGCGTGACCGAGTATCGACTGCAGCAGCTCGTGGGAGCCGGAGTCGGCGCCGGCGCCGCCGCCATGCTCAACGCTGCTGCGGCACTTGCTGGCCAGTTCCACGGACTCTTTGCGGTGCTCAGTACTGCAGCAGCGGTCTTTCTGGGGGCTGCGGGACGTGACAACTTGCTCAGTGCACGTATCCGCCGTCGTCAGCGACGGATGCTTGCGGAGTTTCCCACCATTGCAGAAATGATCGCATTGTCCGTGAGCGCCGGAGAAAGTGCTCCTTCGGCCTTTGAACGGGTGGGACGTGTGGCCACAGGAGAACTGGCCGCGGAGCTGCACCGAACCCTGGCAGAGACGCGGTCGGGCACACCATTCACCAGCGCGGTGAAAGACATGGACACCCGTATCGGGAGCCCACCGATCAGCAGATTCCTAGACGGGATGCTGGTGGCCATTGAACGAGGGACACCGTTGGCCGACGTCATGCGGTCTCAGGCCGCCGATGTCCGCGAACTGGGCAAGCGAGACCTCATGGAAGCCGCGGGGAAGAAGGAAATCGGCATGTTGGTGCCTCTGGTCTTCGGGATTCTTCCCTTGGTCGTCCTCTTTGCCGTTTACCCGGGCCTGACGCTCCTTTCTATCGACTTCTGACCCTTACCGGACCGCCCATACAACACAGCACATCCACAACACCATGGAGAGAGAAGATGAGAATCACTGACCTGACCCTGCGGCTTATTGCACTGACCCATGAGGAGGAACGGGGGGACGTGCCTGGTTGGGTCATGATCACCCTCATGTCCGCAGTCCTGGTAGCAGGACTTCTCGCGTTGGCGCAGCCCGCGCTCGCCGGCTTGTTTAACGAAGCGATTAATCAAGTCACTCCCTAACAGACGTGCGGGGGCTCGTAAGAGGCCGTGAGGCCGAACGAGGGTCAGCAGTGGCAGAGTTCGTCATGATCTCCGCGCTGCTGATGGTCCTTCTGCTGGGGATTATCCAGCTGGCGCTGATGATCCACGTCCGCAACACCCTCATCGATGCGGCGTCTACGGGGGCTCGATTCGGCGTGCTGGATGACAGAACACCCGACGACGGCGTCGCACGGACCCGCGCCCTGATCGCCTCCTCTATCGCGGACCGCTATGCCCAGGATGTCCAGTACGCCTATGTTCACGCACCCGAGGGACGATTGCTGCGGATTACGATCACCACGCAGGTTCCGGTGCTCGGTATCCTGCCGGGAACAGGGCAGCTGCAGATCAGGGGGTCAGCCTATGACTTCCACTGAACCCGTACGGCCCTCAACGGCGGAGGAGGGATCTGCAGCCGTGGAGTTCGTCATGCTGAGCTCTCTGCTGCTGATTCCATTGGTCTACTTCCTGGTTGCCCTCGCGCAGGTGCAGGCAGCGGCTTACGCGACTCTCGGTGCCGCCGACCAGGCGAGCAAGATGTACACGGCGCCCGGAGACGTTTCTGCCCAAGATCGCGCTGCGCGCAGTGACGCTGCCGCCGCACAGGCGCTTGCGGACTTCGGTATCGACTCGTCCCAGGCGAGAGTCACCCGGCAGTGTCCCGACGGTTGCGACACTGAGGGTGGGATTGTCATCTACACGGTTGAGGTCCGCGTCCCGCTGCCCCTGATACCCCAGGTCGCGGGTTGGGAGCACACCTTGGTCACCGTCAGCACCACCTCTGCTCAGGTACAGAACCCATGAGCCGGACTCCCGAGCACGCCCGGCGACTTTTTGCGCAGGACACGGGCCAGACCACTGTCCTCACTCTCGGCGTGCTGACACTGGCACTGATGCTCATCGCCGTCATCGGAGGCGCCACAGCGGTAAATCTCGAGGCTCGGAAACTCCTGGCAGCAGCCGACGGGGCGGCCAGCGCCGCGGTGGTGGAGGCTCAGATCAGCGGTGCCGGTAATCGCCATCCCGTACCAAGGCTGCAGGAGGCACAGATTCGCGCTGCGGCCGAACAGTACCTTCTCCAGACCGGCGCCGACCGCCGGTTCGACGAACTCAGGGTATCCCGAGCCTGGACCTCGGACGGCGCCCAGACCGCCCATCTTGAGCTCACCGCGGAGGTGCCGCTGCCAGTCATCCGCTGGGTTCTTCCCGCGTCTGTGCGCGTTAGCGCCGAGTCCCACGCCAGAGTGAGCCTGAACAGATAGAAGCGAGACGGCGCGAATCGAGCACGAAGTCTCCCTCCATGCCAGGCACGAGTTGCGAATCGGACACCAAAGGGAGTGATTCAGGCGTGATGTGGACTATTTGCCACCGCAGTGTGACCTGCGTCTACTGTGTAGGGGATCACACGCACCATCAGTTAAGGGGATCCACCTCGCCTCCGATGCGGCCATGGTGATCACCCCCCCCGTTGGCCGCCGTTGCCTACGTGGTGGGGCGCCACCCGCTGGCCGGCTTCGCGGCCTCCTACTGCCCCGTCATCGCCGGGTTCAGCGCCAACTTCATGATCGCCGGCACCGACGTGCTGCTGGCTGGCATCACCACCTCTGCAGACCAGATCGTGGACCCGGAGATGACCGTCACCCCCGTGGCCAACTGGTACTTCATGGCCTCATCCACCCTGATCCTGGCCATCGCCATCACCCTGAACTGCACGCTCTACCTGGAACCTCGCCTGGGCAAGTTCACCGGCGACATCGACGTGGACACCGAGGCCCCGGTCACCCGGGAGGAGAAGCGGGGCATGCTCGGAGCCGGACTGGCCATGCTGGCATTCATCATCCTCATCGCCCTCGTGGTGATCCCCGCAGACTCCCCGCTGCGCGGTGACGACGGCGGCCTGGCGCGCTCGCCGTTCATGTCCTCCGTGCCGGTGCTGATCCTGTTCTTCTTCATCATCGGCGCAGTCGCCTTCGGACTGATCTCCGGATCCCTGACCAGCGCCGCTCAGGTACCCCAGCACATGGCCGATGCGGTCAAGGACCTGGTGCCCTTCATCGTGGTGATCTTCGTAGCCGCCCAGGCCATCGCCTGGTTCGACTGGTCGGGTCTGGGCATGCTGGTGGCCACCTCCGGTGCCCAGGTGCTGGAGTCCGGAGGGCTCGACGGGATGAACGGGCTGCTGCTGTTCAGCATCTTCACGATCCTTCCGAACTTCTTCATCCTCTCCGGCTCAGCCCAGTGGGCACTGCTGGCACCGATCTTTGTGCCCATGTTCATGATGGTCGGGATCGACCCCGCCTATACCCAGGCCGCTTTCCGCATCAGCGATTCGGCATTCAACCCGCTGGTGCCGGTCAACCCGATGCTGCCGGTCATCCTGGGACTCATGCAGCGATTCGCGCCCAAGTCCGGGCTCGGCACCCTCTTCAGCATCGTGCTGCCCTTCACCGTAGTGGTCTGGGTGGTCTGGATCGCGATGTTCCTCATCTGGGGAGCTTTCGAGCTGCCCGTGGGCCCCGGACACGGCCTCTACCTGGACTGACGCGACCCTTCCACACCTCCTCTGCACAGCTGAGATAGGAATGAACCTATGACCCTGAATACCGACGTGAACGCCCTGCGCGAGGAGATCTCCGCACCCCTGCAGCAGATCCTGCCCAGACTCCAGGAGGTCGCCAAGGACCTCCACGAGCATCCCGAGATCCGATTCGAGGAGCACCACGCCGCCGCGCGCCTGACCGCCGAGGTCCGCGAGGCCGGATTCGAGCTCGAAGCCCCCTATGCCGGACTCGACACCGCCTTTATCGGGCGCTGGTCCGCGCCGGGCAGCACGGAGAACTCTCCGACCATTGCCGTCTTCTGCGAGTACGACGCCCTGGAGGGGCTCGGCCACGCCTGCGGCCACAACATCATCGCCGCCGCCGGACTCGGCGCCGGCATCCTCATCAAGGAGCGCTTGGAGGCCACCGGCACCCCGGGTCACCTAGTGCTGGTGGGCAGTCCCGCCGAAGAGGGTGGCGGGGGCAAGGTCCCCATGATCGAGGCCGGAGTGCTCAACGGCGTAGACCTGGCCATGATGGTCCACCCCGCGGGCGACGACGCCGTCTCTGCCACCATCCTTTCGAGAGTCGCCCTGGACGTCCGCTTCACCGGGCGGGCCAGTCATGCCGCCGGTGCACCCCACAAGGGCCGCAACGCCCTGGATGCAGCCACGCTGTCTCTCAGCGCGATCGGCCTGCTGCGCCAGCAGCTGCCCGACGACGCCCGAGTCCACGCCATCATCACCGACGGCGGCCAGGCCCCCAACATCATCCCCGAGCACACCGCCATGCGAGTCTTTGTGCGTTCCGAGAAGCGAGACGAGCTCCTGGACGATGTGCTGCCGCGAGTCGAGAACTGCTTCCACGGCGCAGCCCTGGCCACCGGATGCGAAGTCAGCATCACCCAGCCCACCCCGCCCTACTTCTCCATGATCACCAACCCCGTGCTGGGGGAAATCGCCGAGCAGGCGATGGCCTCTCTGGGCCGCCCCGTGGGCGAAGTCGGAACTCTGGGATCCACCGATATGGGCAACGTCTCCCGCGTGGTTCCCTCCATCCACCCACTGGTGAGCCTGGGGGCGGGGCTGGTGCCCCACACCCGAGAGTTCGCCGAGCGGGCGGGCTCGGAGGATGCCGGCCCCACCATCGCCGACGGCGCAGCGACCCTTGCCATCACGGCGCTGGCGGCCTATCGCGACCCCGCTGTGGTGGAGGCAGCCGCAGCAGCATTCGAAGCCCCCGCCCAGGACTGAGGCGTCTCGAGCACCCGCATGAGACTCTCGGAGACCGACTTCGCGCTGGTCGACGCCCTGCAGGACGAGGTGCGGCAGCCATGGTCCGAGCTAGCACGGCAGCTCGGACGCTCCGCGGTCACAGTGCGCCGGCGCTGGCAGCGTCTGGAGTCAGCCGGGGCCGCGTGGTTCTCCACCTATCCGGGGCCGCGCTCCGGTGCGGTCTTCGCCGTCGTCGAGGTGGTCTGCGAGCCCGATGAGGTGACGAACCTGGCCAAGCGCCTGGCCCAGCACCCCAAGATCATGACCATCTCCGAAGTCACCGGAGACATCGAGCTGCTCTGCTGGGTGGTCGCCGAGGACATGACGGTGCTGCGCGACATCATCCGCCACGGAATCGGCTCCGCCCCGGGAGTCCGGGCGGTGCGGGACGCTCCCGTGCTCAACCGCGCCCTGCGCGAGCGAGTGCTGACCCAACGCGTGGATCTGGCCTCCGACGGCAGCCTCTACACCCACGCCATGGCGCTGCACCTGTCGGTCCCACTGGAAGATCTCGACCGCGTGGCCCACCGCATCAGTCGGCTCTCAGCGACCCGGCTGTGCGCCGCGGTGGCCGGGGAACGCCACAACCTGCACGTGGTGATGTGGCTGCGACTCGGCCACCTCTTCGACGAGGCGGGTGTGCGCACCGGATTCATCAGCTGGACCGCACCGGCACCAGCAGGAGACCGCGGACTCGCGCCCGGTGCTAGGGCTGAACCGGAGCCCGGCCCGGTAGTGTAGTGACGTTATGGCTGATATGGATTTCCCCACCGAGCTTCAGGAGCTGCGCGGCACGCTGCGTCGCATCACCGAGGTCATCGACGTCGACGCACTGCAGCAGGAGGTCACCGACCTCGAGCAGCAGGCCGCTGATCCCAACCTCTGGGACAACCAGGAGAACGCCCAGCGTGTGAACTCCCAGCTGAGCCACAAGCAGGCCCAGCTGCAGCGGATCACCAAGCTCACCGGACGCATCGACGACGTCGAGCTCATGGTGGAGATGGGACAGGAAGAGGGCGACGACGACGTCGTTGCCGAGGCCGCCCAGGAGGTCGCCTCTATCCGCAAAGCCCTGGAGTCCCTGGAGATCGTCACCCTGATGTCCGGCGAATACGACGAGCACGACGCGGTGGTCACCATCCGCGCCGGTGCCGGTGGGGTGGATGCCGCCGACTTCGCCGAAATGCTGCTGCGCATGTACACCCGCTGGGCAGAGCGCCGGGAATGGGACATCAAAGTCCTCGACACCTCCTACGCGGAGGAGGCCGGGCTGAAATCGGCTACTTTCGAGGTCAAGGCCCCCTACGCCTTCGGCACCCTTTCGGTGGAAGCGGGCACCCATCGCCTGGTGCGCATCAGCCCCTTCGACAATCAGGGCCGCCGCCAGACCAGCTTCGCCGCCGTCGAGGTCATCCCGCTGCTGGAAGGCACCGAGAGCATCGACATCGACGAGAACGATCTGAAGATCGACGTCTTCCGCTCCTCTGGCCCCGGCGGACAGTCGGTGAACACCACCGACTCGGCGGTGCGCATCACGCACCTGCCCACCGGCATCGTGGTCTCCATGCAGAATGAGAAGTCCCAGATCCAGAACCGCGCCGCTGCGATGCGCGTGCTGGAGGCTCGGCTGCTGCTGCTGAAAAAGCAGGAGGAGGCCGCAGAGAAGAAGGAACTCGCCGGAGACATCAAGGCCTCCTGGGGAGACCAGATCCGCTCCTACGTGCTGCACCCCTACCAAATGGTCAAGGACCTGCGCACGAACCACGAGGTCGGCAACGCCTCCAGCGTGCTGGACGGTGACCTCGACGGCTTCATCGACGCCGGCATCCGCTGGCGCAACCAGGGCGGCGACGAGGCCTAGGCGTGATCCGCTTCGAACACGTCACCCGGTCCTACGCTCCGGGCGGGCGTCCCGCGCTTGATGACGTCAGCATCGAATTCGGGCGCGGCGACTTCGTCTTCCTCATCGGCGCCTCCGGCTCCGGTAAATCGACCCTGCTGCGCATGATCCTGCGTGAGGGCCTGCCCCAGCGGGGCAAAATCACCGTGGCCGGCCAGAACCTCGGACTGATGCTCGAGCGCCGCGTGCCCGAATACCGCCGCAGCATCGGCATGGTCTTCCAGGACTTCCGGCTCCTTCCGGATAAGACGGTGTTCGACAACGTCGCCTTCGCCATGCGTGTCATCGGCGCCTCCCGAGGACAGATCCGCAAGCGTGTCACCCAGGTGCTCAAGCGTGTGGGACTGGACCACCTGGCTAAGCGCTACCCTCATGAGATCTCCGGCGGTGAGCAGCAGCGCGCCGCCATCGCCCGCGCCATCGTCAACAACCCCGCGATCCTGCTGGCTGATGAGCCCACCGGCAACCTCGATCCCCGCGCATCTGCCGAGGTCATGAAGATTCTCCGCTGGATCAACGCCGCCGGGACCACCGTCATCATGGCCACCCACGACCGGGCCATTGTGGACCGCATGGGCAAACGTGTGGTCCAGCTGCACAAGGGCAAGCTGGTGCGCGACGAACGTCACGGACTCTATGACCCGCCCGAGGGTTCGGAGGCCTGGCAGATCCTGGTCAAGGAAGAGGCCGAGTCCGGTCTGCGGGCCGAGGACCCGGCACCGTTGCGCACCCAGGCCGTGCCGCTGGTCGCCCCCGCTGAGGACGAGGCGGAAGACTCGCCTGCTTCTGCGAACTCGGCAGCCTCGCCCGAGCCCGCGCGTCGCAGCGCCTCGGAGGAGGCCACAGAACAGGCACATGAACAGGCACAGGATGCTACCCCCGCGGAGCCCTCCGCCTCTCAGGAGGATGCACAGCACGAGCGCGCCGCAGAGCCGGGCGCTGAGACCGAGGAAGTCTCCACGGCGACCAAGACCGAGTCGGTGCGGATCGTCTGGCCCGAGGAGCAAAAGGCAGCCCGGTACGACGACGCCGCCGAGTCCCTGATCAGCGCAGCCCCTATGGACTCTGACCACATGCCGGTCTTTGACAACGGCAGCGAGGACGAGCCCCAGGAGGTAGACGAGCATCGAGACTCGCCCCGCTCCGAGCCGGAAGCTCCCGCATCTGAGGCACCGGCACCGGAGCGGACCGAGTCCGTCACGGCTGAGCCCGAGGCCGAAGAGGTTTCCCCTGTCGACACTGAGACCGAGCCGAAAGCGTCCGAGTCCCCAGCAGCGGCTGCGGCCCCCGAGCCGGCAACCCCTGGACCTGCTGCCCTTGCACCTACTGCGCCCGAGCCTGCTGAACCCGAATCCGCGGCAATCAAGCCCGCGGCACCGGAGCCCCTGGCATCCAAGCGCCGCAGGGAGCCGGACCAGGACCGCCTGGCATGGCTGACCTCAGCATTCGAGGAGCAGTCTGCTTCCAGCACCCGGACGGCCAGCAGCGAGACTGCCGAGTCCTCCACCGCGGTGCCTAAGCCGAAGTCCTCTGCCTCGGAGGCGACCTATGCGGACAGTCGCCGCACCGAGGAGCAGCTCGAAGCCTCCAAGCGTGGCATCTTCCGTCGTAGGAGGGGCAAGCGATGAGCACCCTGCTCTATCAGTTGGGAGAAACGTTCAGCTCCCTGCGCAAGAACGTTGCCATGGTGGCCTCCGTGGTGCTGGTGACCTTCATCTCGCTGACCTTCGTCGGCGCGGCAGCGCTCATGCAGATCCAGGTCAACCAGATGACTCAGGACTTCTACGAGCGCCTGCAGGTATCGGTCTTTCTCTGTACGGAGAACTCGGCCTCCAGCGCATGCCCCACGGGCGCTGCCACGGACGAACAGACTCAGAACATCGAGCAGATGATCACCGCGGGGGCCGCCAGCCCCTACGTCACGGACTGGCGCTACGAGTCGCAGGAAGAGGCGCACCAGAACTACATGGAGTCACGGGGAGAGAGCGTGCGCACCGCCTCGCTTCAGCCCGAGGATCTTCCGGCCTCGTTCCGCCTGCAGCTCAGCGATCCGCAGGAGTACCCGGTGGTCACCGAGCTCTTCTCCTCGGTGCCCGGGGTGGAGGTCGTCTCCGATCAGCAGGAGGTGCTCGACCAGGTCTTTGGGATCCTCAACGGTCTCACCGTCGTGGCGCTGATCATTGCTGCGGTCATGATCGTATGCACCGTGCTGCTGGTGTCTACGACCATCCGCCTGTCGGCTTTCAGCAGACGCCGGGAGACCGGCATCATGCGGATGGTGGGCGCATCCAAGTCCATGATCCGCACACCGTTCGTTTTCGAAGGCATCATTGCCGCGTTCGCGGGCTCTCTGCTGGCGTGTGCGGCCACGTGGGTGATTGCCGAGTTCCTGCTGGGCCAGTGGCTTGCCCAGCAGGTTGCGGGAATCCACTTCATCTCCTCGGCGCAGTCCTGGATCGTCATGCCCGGCCTGGTCCTGGTGGCGGTGCTGCTGGCGGCCTTCTCCTCCTGGCTGACAGTTCGCCGCTACCTGCGGGTATGATGGGGCGGTTATGGCCAAGAAGAAGTCCAAGAACGAGAAGGACCCCAACAACCACGTGGTGGCGCTGAACAGGCGCGCCCGCCACGATTACACCATCCTGGACAGATACGAGGCCGGCCTGGTGCTCACCGGGACAGAAGTGAAGTCACTGCGCGAAGGACAGGCCTCGCTCGTGGATGGCTTCGCCGCCTTCGACAACTCGGGCGAACTCTGGCTCGAGCAGGTTCACATCCCCGAGTATCTGAACGGAACATGGACCAACCACGCCACGCGCCGCAAGCGCAAACTGCTGCTGCACCGTAAAGAGCTCATCAAGATCTCCCGTCAGACGGAGGATCCCGGACGCACTATTGTGCCCCTGAGCCTCTATTTCAAGGATGGCCGGGCCAAAGTCGAGATCGGTATTGCCCAGGGTAAGCGGGAGTTCGACAAGCGCCAGACCCTGCGCGAAAAGCAGGACGCCCGCGAAGCTCAGCGCGCCATGCGCTACCGCAACATGCGGTAAAGCACTGACGGGCGGCCTGCGGGCGTCCTGTCACCCTGCTCCGGTGACGGAGCATTCACACTCTAGTCAAGCAGTCCTGCAATGTAGCCGAAGAACAACAGTCCCAGCAGCAGAACGATGACGATCGCCACAACGGTCATGATGACCTTCGACCGCGGCGGTCCGCTGGGTGCCGGGGCCCGGGGGAGTGGCCGTTGCAGAGTTGGACTCGGGAGGAGTCTCGCCGGGCTGCAGGTTCGACTCGGGCCCCGGATCGATATTGGGGTTGCGCGCCGTCTCATTGCGTCCGTAGCGTGCGGCCTCATCGTCTGCCACTGCCGGGGCTGCCTGCCGAGACTCCGCGGCACTCTCCTGCGGAGCGGGCTCCGGGTTCTCTCGCTCCGGGGGTGTCTCCGCCCGCTGGCCGGGCTCCGTATTACCCGACGCGCTTGTGGAGCCCATGTTCTGGGTCTTCCAATCACCTCTTGTCGTGACGTTGTGACCGTACGCATCCCACCCTAGGCAGCCAATACTCCAGGTCAGGTCGACAGAAGCTGGATCTTGCATGCGAGTCTGCCGAGCGGAGCCGGTTGCGGTTTAGGGACTCCTAAACTATGGTTTCGGCATGCCTAAATCCCGCTTCGAGACACCGACGAAGCTGTCCGCAGCCGCCCTCGCCTCCGCCCTCGCCTCCGCCGCTCTTGTGCTGACCGGCTGCGGATCGGAGCCCCGGGAGAACGACAAGCCCGTGGTCCTCACTACCTTTACCGTGCTTCAAGACATGGTGGCGGAGGTCGGCGGAGATCGCGTCGAGGTGCATTCGATCACCCCGGCAGGTGCTGAAGTCCATGAGTATGACCCCACCCCGGGCGATATCCGGCACGCGGTGGAAGCTGATCTGGTCATCGAGAACGGCTTAGGCCTGGAAGAGTGGTTCGAGCAGTTCATCAGCCAGTCCGAGGCCCCCAGTGTGACGGTGACCGACGGCGTCGACACCCTTCCGGTTACGCGCCTGCCCGGCCATCCTGATGACACCGGCGCCGAGATGCCAGTGAACCCCCATGCCTGGATGTCGCCCACGGCCGCTCTGACCTACATTGACAACATTGAGGCCGCACTGGCTGACCTCTCTCCGCAGGACGCGGAGGCGTTCGCTGCCAATGCCGAGAACTACAGAGAGCGGATCCGCGCCCTGGACCAGCAGACCAGGGAGCGCGTGGACCAGCTGGAAGGCGAGACCCACCTGGTCACCTGTGAGGGTGCCTTCAGCTACCTGGCCGAGGACTACGGCTTCGGTGAGCACTATCTCTGGCCGCTCAACGCCGAGGACGAGGGCACTCCGGCACAGGTCGAGGCTCAGATCAGGTACGTCAGCGATCACGAGGTGCCCACCGTCTTCTGCGAGTCCACGGTCAACGACTCGGCGCAGCAGCGCGTGGCAGAAGCTACGGGAGCCCAGCTGGGTGACCCGCTGTATGTGGATTCCCTCTCCGAGGGCGAGGGGCCGGTCTCAAGCTTTGAAGATATGCTCACCTACAACATCGACCTCATCCTCGACGGCGCGGAAAGGGGCTAGGTGAGCACGCATCCCAGTCGGCACCTGCACGCCGATGACGACGCCGTCGTCGTCAAGTCGGTCACGGCCGGTTATCCCGGCGTCACCGCCCTGGAGGACGTCAGCCTCAGCCTCCGGCCCGGCGCGGTGACCGCCCTGTTGGGGGCCAACGGCTCCGGCAAGTCCACGCTCTTCTCCGTGCTGCTTGGCCTGCTGAAGCCCCACCGCGGCACCGTGAGGCTCTACGGGTCCGCGCCGGCACGGGCTCGCCGCCGGAACCTGGTCAGCTTTGTGCCTCAGCATGAACACATCGATGCGACTTTCCCCATCACCGTGGAGCAGGTGGTGCTCACCGGGCGGTACGGAGGGATGGGGCTCACCCGTCGCGCCCGACCCGCCGACCGGCAGGCGGTGGATGAGGCACTGGAGCGGGTAGGACTCAGTGATTTCCGCCGCCGCAGCATTGGAGAGCTTTCAGGAGGCCAGCGCAAGCGCGCCTTCACGGCGCGGGCCATTGCCCAGGGGGCGCCCCTGATGCTGCTCGATGAGCCCTTCGCGGGCGTGGACCGCGGCAGTGAGGAGCTCATCACCAGACTGCTGCGTGAGCTCGCGGCCTCGGGCACCACCGTGCTGATCTCCACCCACCACCTCGAGGGGGTCGCCGACATGGCCGACGACGTCGTCCTCCTGCACCGGCGAATCCTCGCCTCGGGGCCGGCTCCCCAGGTCCTGACCCCGCAGCGGCTCAGCGAGGCCTTCGGCAGCGTCTTCACCGCCTCCGCCCACGAGGGGAACTCATGATCGAGATCATCACTGCGCCCTTCGAGTACGGATTCATGGTCCACGCCCTGGCCGCAGCAGTCATCGCCTCCACCGTCTGCGGGCTGCTCTCGGCATGGCTGGTGCTGATGGGATGGTCGCTGATGGGGGAGGCTATTGCGCACTCGGTGCTGCCGGGTGTGGTGCTCGCCTACATTTTTGGCGCCCCGATGGCGCTCGGTGCGCTCATCTTCGGGCTGCTGGCGGTGCTGATCATCGGCGGTCTCAACAGGTCCACCGTGCTCAAACGCGACACGACCCTCGGGGTGGTCTTCACCACCCTCTTTGCGCTGGGCCTGGTGCTCATCTCCAGGACCCCGAGCCAGACCCACCTGCAGCACATTCTCTTCGGCAACGTACTCGGGACCTCCCTCAGTACGCTGGTGCAGATCGCCGTACTGGCTGCCGTGACAGCCACGGTGCTGCTGGTCAAGCGACGTGACTTCACGCTGCTGGCCTTCGACCGGACCCACGCCCACACCATAGGACTGCCGGTGGGGGTGCTCAGCGCGGTGCTGCTGGTGCTGCTGGCCATCACCACCGTGACGGCCCTGCAGACGCTCGGAGTGATCCTCGTGGTGGCGATGCTGATCATTCCCGGCGCCGCCGGATTCCTGGTGGCCCGGACCTTCGGTCTCATGCTCACCGTCTCGGCGCTGGTCGGCGGGCTCGCCGCGGTGCTGGGGGTCTATGCCAGCTGGTGGCTGGACGTCTCCACCGGTGGGGCCATCGTGCTCTCCGCCTCCGCTCTGTTCGCCCTGGCCTATCTGGGCGGACCGCACCGGGGAGTGGTCCCGCGACTGCTGCGTCGTCGTCGTGCCTCCTCACACCCTGTTTCGGTCTAGACCCGCCGGGGCCCGCATAGAATAGAGCCATGCCGCGCACCTCCGCCCAGGGCAAGTCCACCGCCACAGCGACTGCCACGACGTCTGTGGAGGACTACGCCAAGACCATCTACGGTCTGGCCGAATGGGAGGGGGCGGATGTCACTGCCAGCGCCATCGCCAAGACGCTGGGGGTCTCCAACCCTTCGGTGACGCTGATGATTCGCAAGATGGCAGACCTGGGGTTAGTGGACCACCGGCCTTATGCCCCGATCCGGCTCACGGAGGAGGGGCGGCGTCTGGCACTGGCAATGGTCCGCCGCCACCGACTGATCGAAACCTGGCTGGTTCGCGAGCTGGGGTACTCCTGGGATGAAGTCCACGATGAGGCTGAACGCCTGGAGCACTCCGTCTCGGAGATGTTCGTTGATCGGCTGGATGAGAGGCTGGGCCACCCCACGGTGGATCCGCACGGAGACCCGATTCCGGCCAAGGACCTCACCATGCACTACCCCGAGACCACCCTGCTGTGCCGCGTGCCCCAGCTGGCCGACGTCCGCCTGGAGCAGGTCGACGACGGCGTCCCGGAGGCCCTGCGAGCCCTGACCGAGGGCGAGCTGCCCATTGGGGCGCGCGTGCAGGTCGTCTCCTCCTCCGACGGTGATGTCATCATCACGCCGCTGGGGGAGGACCGGCGAATCCCGTTCCCCCACGATGTGGCCCACGCCGTGCGTGTCAGCACCGCCGCTTGAGCAGCTCTCCGCCTGAACCCGTCTACCCTGGAACCGTGCCCACTACCGAAGAACGCGCCGCCGAAGAGCTGATGCGCACTCCCGTGCAGCGAACGCCCCGCTTGGGTGCGCTCATCGCCTGGGTGGCGCTCGCAGGGGCGGCCGGTGCACTGGCCCGCGTGGGCCTGGGAGAGCTGATCCCTGAATACGGCATGCGCTTCCCCTGGACCACCTTCCTCGTCAACGTGCTGGGATCGGCGCTGATGGGTCTGCTGGCCGGCATCCTCTTCGCCTGGAAACGCGCACCCGGCTGGGCGCTTCCGGTGCTGGGCACCGGTTTCCTGGGCTCTTTCACAACCTTCTCCGCGGTCATGTTGGCCGTACTGCCCTCTGTGCCGGGTGGCGGGTTCGCCGAGCTCAGCGCGGTGACGATGCACCCGGCCGGAGCCTTCGAGATGTTCTCCTATCTGGTGATCTCCATCCTCTTCTCCACGGCTGCGGCCGCCGGAGGCTTGACGGTGGGCCGGGCGCTCTTTGGCTGCTACGCCATGGACTGTGACGACGAAACCGAGGGCCGCACATGAGCGCTGCTGTCTCGGCCGGAATCATCGGCGGTGTTGCCCTAGGAGGTGCTCTGGGCGCGGTGGCACGGCTGCTGCTGGACCGCTACCTACCCGCGGGGCTGCTCGTGGCCAACACGCTGGGCTCTCTGCTGCTGGGCTGGCTCTACGGTGCATTGTCCCTGCAGCTCAATGGGACGGGGCCAGGGCTGCTGTCTGAACCCGCGACCGCCGTGCTGGCCCTCGGGCTCATCGGCGCCCTGAGCACCTTTGCCACCGTGTCGCTGCGTGCTGCGCAGCTGTGGATTGAGGGATCCCGGCTCCACGCCGTGGGACTGTGGCTGGTTCACGCCGTCTGCGGTCTGGCCGCCGGGGCCTGTGGCATCTGGCTGGCCTGGCTGTAAGGCCCACACCTGGGGGAATGTTGCAGGCCTGAACGTGGTTGAGTTACTCTGAATGACCCGCTCAGGCGAGTTTCTGCAGCGGTGATGATTGATAAATCAATACGGGGCCGATCGGTTTCGACGATCTGAGTTGATCGTGGGGAAGCGTGTCGTGGACGTCAAGTGACCACGTAAATACCCCTTGGCAACCCAATAAGTGCCGAATCTAAGCGCACTGACTTCGCCCTCGCTGCCTGATCAGCGACGCGAGTCTGTCAGCCTGAGTTTGCTATCGACTCAGTGTCTGGCATCAGCTAGATAGCCACTGGTCAGCTGCCTTCGTCGCAGGGGCAGCTGACGAGATTCTTTGCGACTGGGCCTGTCAGGTGCTTGTCTGCGTGACACCTGGGGCCGAGCAACACTGTGAGCAGACTGCACACGGAGAAGTCCACGTGAATCCAGATCGGACGCGGGTTCAATTCCCGCCGGCTCCACTTTGACAGCGAAAGGCGTCGCCCCTTGGGGCGGCGCCTTTCGCTGTGTTCGCCGCTGTGCTGGATGTGGCGCGGCTCGGAGACGGCCTGCGCGCGCGGCCTAGACCGGGCTGGGGTTGTCCGGGGAGAGCGCAGCCAGGGCGGCGTCGTGCAGCAGTCCATTGGTGGCAATGCCGTTGGGTCCGCTGCAGCCCGGGTCTCCGTCCAGAGAGCTGAACCGGCCCCCTGCCTCCTGCACAATGGGCACCAGCGCGGCCATGTCATGCAGGTTCAGCTCGGGCTCAGCGGCCACGTCCACCACGCCTTCTGCGACCAGGCAGTAGGACCAGAAGTCGCCGAAGGCTCGGGTGCGCCAGACGGTCTCGGTGAAGTCCATGAAGTTGCGGTGCCTGCCGATCTCCTTCCAGCCGTACAGCGAGGAGTAGGAGAAGTAGGCGTCCTCGAGCTTGGAGACCTTGGAGACGCTCAGCTTCTTCGCCGAGGAGAGCGACTTGCCGGTGTAAGCGCCGCCGTCCTTGGCCGCCCACCAGCGGCGTCCCAGGGCCGGAGCGGAGACTAGGCCCACCACGGGTTCACCGTGGTCCACCAGCGCGATGAGCGTGGCCCATGCGGGCACCCCGCGGATGAAGTTCTTGGTGCCGTCGATGGGGTCGATGATCCACCGTCGCGGTCCCGATCCCGAGGAGCCGAACTCTTCCCCGTAGATCGCATCGCGTCCCCGAGCGCGCCCCAGCTGACCGCGGATGAGTTCCTCCGCCTGACGGTCGGCAACCGTCACCGGGGTCAGATCCGGCTTGGTCTCCACCTCGAAGTCCATCGAGTTGAAGAACCCCATGGTCTGGGAGTCCACCGAGTCGGCGATCATATGCGCCAGGCGGAGGTCTTCGGTGTACGGGCTGGAGTGAAGGCTCATACTGCCTACTTTACGGACGCCGTCGCTGTTTGAGCGCATGTGGGGCCGGTCGCGGCCACAGATGTCGTCAGACACAGACGGTGCACCAGGCCTCGGTCTGCTGCGGACCCCGGATGCTCAAGCGCCGAGCGTCTTCTCCTCGGGGCCCTCCTCGGCCCCGGCCAGCGAGGCCAGGAGCCCCCGGAGTGAGGCCAGACGGGCCGGGCCATGCTCCCCGGCACGACCTTCGGCGACCCAGGCGTCAAGCGCGCAGCCCCCGGCTGGTGACTCGTGGGCACACCCTGGTTCGCAGTCCGCCGAACCCTCCACGAGGTCCTCAAATGCTGCCAGCACGTCATCTGCCTCGACATGGGCCAGCCCAAAGGTGCGCACGCCGGGAGTGTCGATGACCCAGGAGCTCCGGGCCGTCTCCTCATCCAGTGGCACTGCGTCCGAAGCGATGTCTGCGCTGGCCAGGTTCAGGGCGACGGCGGAAGAGGAGGTGTGCCGCCCGCGACCGGTCACGGCGTTGACGCCGCCGGTGGCACGATCGGCACCGGTGAGCGCATTGACCATAGTGGACTTGCCCACTCCGGAGTGCCCGATGAGCACGGTGACCTTGCCCGCCAGAAGCTGCCGCAGCTGCGCGACCGCCTGTGCGGAGAGTGTGCTGTCCTCACTGCGGGAGGAGATCACGCAAGTCAGCTCGAGTTCGGAGTAGTGGCTGATCAGCCCGGCGGGATCACGGGGATCCTCCACGAGGTCCGCCTTCGTGATCAGGAGGATGGGGGAGATCCCGGCGTCATAGGCGGCAACCAGGGCCCGGTCAATGAACCCCGTGCGCGGTTCCGGGTCTGCGGCGGCAACCACAATCAGCAGCTGGTCGGCGTTAGCCACGATGACCCGCTCGGCGTCGTCGGTGTCGTCAGCGGAGCGGCGCAGCAGAGACTTGCGCTCCTCGATGCGCACCAGGCGCGCCAGGGTTCCCTCGGCGCCGCTGGTATCACCGACCAGGGCGACGACGTCACCGGGCACCACCGGGCTGCGGCGCAGTGCTTTAGCCCGCATCGCGGTGACCACCCGTGCGTCCTCGAGCATCGAGACTGTGTAGCGCCCGCGGTCCACCTGGACCACGCGGGCCAGTTCCGCATTCTCGTAATCCGGAGTGTCCTTGGTGCGTGGACGCGAGCCCTTCTTGTTGGGCCGTACCCTGACCCGAGACTCGTCCCAGTTCTCCCAGCGGCTCACTGAGAGCTCTCCACAAGATCCCGCCACAGCTCAGGGAACTCGGGCATGGTCTTAGAGGTGCATCCGATGTCCTCGACCTCGACGTCGTCCATCACCAGACCCAGCACGGCTCCGAAGGTGGCCATGCGGTGGTCGGCGTAGCTGCGGACCAGCCCGCCGTGGGTGATCGGGGAGAAGACCCGGAAGCCGTCCTCAGTCTCTTCGGCCTCACCGCCCAGACGACGGATCTCAGCCACGAGGGCCGCGAGGCGATCGGTCTCGTGTCCGCGCAGATGCTGGACCGAGGTGAACGTGGTCTCGCCCTCGCACAAGGCCGCCAATGCTGCGACCGTCGGGGTCAGCTCGGCGGTGCCGTCGACTGTGCCGGGGGAGACCAGATGCTTGGGTCCGCGCACCGTCAGAGTCACGGTCTCACCACCGGGCTCCTCCGCGGTGGTGACCTCGGCGCCGAACTCCGGCAGGATCTGGGTCCAGCGCCGCCCGATCTGGGTGGAGTGCTTGGGCCAGCCGCGCATAGTCACCTCGCCGCCGGTCACCGCGGCGGCACAGAGGAAAGGACCGGCGTTGGAGAGGTCAGGCTCCACACGCACAGTGAAGGCCTCGATGGGCCCTGGCTCCACACGCCAGGTGTAGGGCTCAGGACTGGAGACTGTGAGCCCGAGCTCGGAGAGGACGGTCAGGGTCATCTCCACGTGCTCCAGGGACGGCACGGAGGATCCGGCGTGGCGCAGCGTGAGTCCCCTGCGGAAGCGGGGCGCGGCCAGAAGCAGTCCGGAGACGAACTGCGAGGAACCGGAGGCATCTATGGTGATCTCCCCACCGTCGATCCCCCCAGGGGACTCCACGGTGAAGGGCAGGTACCCTGCGTTTCCAGGCCCGGGAGCGCCCTCCCCGGTGATGGTCACGCCCAGAGCCGCCAGGCCCTCCAGCACGGCTCCCATGGGGCGCACACGGGCCTCAGGATCGCCGTCGAAATGCACCACGCGGCCGGTCAGCGCGGCGACGGCGGGCAAGAAGCGCATGACGGTGCCTGCCAGTCCGCAGTCGATCTGCGGCGCCGGGCCGCCCGTCGCGGGATCAGCGGCAGCTGGGTCGGTCACGGCCTCGAGGCGCAGCGGCGTCACCCGTACGGCCGGTTCACCGCTGCCCTGCCAGTCGGCGATGCGCTCCACACGGGCGCCCAGCGTCTCCAAAGCGGCGAGCATCAGGCGGGAGTCGCGCGACTCCAGGGGGTTGACCACCACGCTGGGTCCGGCAGCCAGCGCCGCCAGTAGCAGGTAGCGATTAGTGAGGGATTTTGAGGCCGGCACGCTCACCTGACCACAGACGGGTGCCCCTGCCGTAGGCGCAGGCCATGGCGAGGGCACCGGTGCTGGATGTGCTGCGGTGTTCAGGCGACCTTGTCCTTTGCCTTCTGGGCTTCCTTGCTGGCCTGAGCCACAGCCTTCTTGGCCTGCTTTTCGGCCTGCTTGAAGCTCTTCTTGGCGTCCCTTTCGAAGCCGCGGAGGGTCTTGGTGGCGTCGTCGCCCAGGTCCTCCGCCCACTTCAGGGTCTTATCGCCGAACTTGGCACCCTTCTTCTTGGACTGCTTAGCCAGGTGGTCAGCACGCCAGGCCAGAGAGGGCTTGCCGGCGAGGTCCACCATGGCGATGCCGAGGCCGCCCAGGATGGAGACGTTCTTCAGCAGCGTCTTGCGCTGAGCAGCCACGTCCTCGGGAGTCTCCAGCTCAGCGGAACGGTACTCCGCGTAGCTGTTGAGCTTGTGCACTCCACACAGCAGCAGGGCTGCAGCACGCGGGAACTTCCCCAGGGCCAGGGCGGCGCCTGCGGCGACCTCTACGCCCCCGAGCACCTGAGTGGCGAGCTTGGAGTTGGAGGTCAGGACTTCGGCCTGCGGCACGTAGGAGACAATCTCCTGCAGCGTCGGCTCGAGGTTCTCCGTGGCCTCCTCAGAGTTGCGCAGCCGGTCGATGCCTCCGGCGATGAAGCTTGCGCCGAGCAGCGGCCGGGCGACTTTGCGGATCAGTGACATGAAACCCTCCTTGAAGGCCGGCTGAACGTGAAGCCGTGCGTTGGTGTAGCTGCTTCCACGGACCAATCTACCCAAAGACCTCAGGAATGTGACAGGCGCCGTCGTCGTTGTCTTCCATATGACAGCCACCGCCACGCTGACGAGACCGGAGATGACCGCCGTCCCGACGACGGCACCTCACCTGGGCGTAGACTCATACCTGATGACTGAGCGCTCAGGTAAGACAGCCGCCGCGGTGGCCGATGAGATCGACCTCGACACCGAGACCGAGCCCGCCCGCCGCGCCCGGTTCGAACGCGAGGCCCTGCAGTACGTGGACCAGCTGTACTCCGCGGCCATGCGTATGACCCGGAACCCGCAGGACGCCGAAGATCTGGTGCAGGAGGCCTATACCAAGGCGTACTCCGCTTTCCACCAGTACAAGCCCGGAACCAATCTCAAGGCCTGGCTGTATCGGATCCTGACCAACACCTACATCAACATCTATCGCAAGAAGCAGCGCCAGCCCCAGCAGGCCAACACCGACACGGTGGAGGACTGGCAGATGGCGCAGGCCGCGGAGCACACCAGTTCCGGGCTGCGTTCGGCCGAGTCCGAGGCGCTGGACCACCTTCCCGACTCCGATGTGAAGAACGCCCTGCAGCAGATCCCGGAGGAGTTCCGCCTGGCGGTGTACTTCTCTGACGTGGAGGGCTTTGCGTACAAGGAGATCGCGGAGATCCTCAACATTCCCATCGGCACGGTGATGTCCCGTCTGCACCGGGGGCGCAAGCTGTTGCGCCAGCTGCTGGCGGACTATGCCCGTGAAAGGGGCTTCAACCGTGGGGAGGCTAAGAAATGAGCACGGAGAACTGCAAAGACTGCGACACCGAGGCTGAGGCCGCAGCCCGCCTGGAAAGAATCTATGAGTACCTCGACGGGGCGCTGTCCCGCCGGGACATCGCTGAAGTGCAGCAGCACCTGAGCGACTGTCCCGAATGCGCCTCGGACTACGACCTGGAGTGCCTGATCCGCAGTGCGGTGAAGCGCTCCTGTGCCGAGCGCGCCCCGGAGACCCTGAAAGTCACCATCATTGAGCGCATCAGTCAGATCCGTGTGGAGGCCGGCCACGAATAGGCCGCCATGCCCTCCACTATGAGAAGAACCCCCGGCAGAGAATCTGCCGGGGGTTCTTCTCATATGAAGCTCAGGAGTTTGGCCGCTTGCCGTGATTGGCCTTGTTCTTGCGGCGGTCCTTACGCTTGCGTCCGCGCTTGCTCATGGCAGACCTCCTCACGTAGTTGACAACCTGCCCAAGTGTACTAGAAGACTCAGCCGCCCGTGCTCGGGGCCGGCACATCCAGCCACTCGTACCAGCCACGGTGCAGCACCAGCCAACTAATCAGCCCGTAGCCGGCCTGTCCGGGTCGCCCCTCGTTCGCCGCCAGATCCCCTCGCCACTGCTCGTGATTGACCAGAGGAGTGAAGGCGTCGACGTAGGGGTGTGACCGGCGCGTGGCCACATCCTGATAGGCCCGGTTCAGCTCGGCGATCTGCCGGTTCCGCTCTGCGTCCAGGGTGGGGATAGGGCCCAGCACAAAGCACCGGATCCGTTCCTGGGAGGCTCGGTCGAGGATGTTGGCCAGATTCAGCCGGGCCCGGGCCGAAGACGTCGAGCGCACCACGTCGGTGTCGTTGAGCGCAACGACCAGGCGGTTCTCTGTCTCCGGGCTGAACCGTGCCGACGCTTCGGTCTGCCAGCGCTGGGAGAGCGCCTCCACACCCTCGCCGGGGGCAGCGAGCACATAGGGCTGCAGCTCGATGCCCTCCAGCGGGGTCTTGGACAGCACTCGCCCCAGCCATCCCAGCGCGCGAGCATCGCCCACACCGGTGAGCAGCTCGTCGCCGACTGCGGCGAGACGAATACGTCGGATGTCCTCGTGATCCTCCATAGGCGCTTACAGATCCAGGTGCGGGAAGGCCTCTGCGAGCAGAGTCTCCAGCTCCTTGGCGTGACGCTTGGCCTGACCAACCGACGTGGCCGCCGACGGTGGACGGGCCACCAGCTGCAGGTTCTGCTCCAGCTGCGGGACCAGGTTCAGCCCCAGGAACGGCCACGGACCCTGGTTGGCGGGTTCGTCCTGAGCGTAGATGAACTCCGCGTCGGGGTACTTGGCCAGTTCCGCCTTCAGCGTCTCCACCGGGAGCGGGTAGAGCTGCTCCAGGCGGATGATGGCGGTCGTGTCGTCGTCGTTCTTGGACCGGGTCGCCAGCAGGTCGTAGTACAGGCGGCCGGAGACGATCAGCACACGCTTGACCTTCTTCGGGTCTGCAGCCGCATCCGGGATGACCTCCTGGAAGGTGCCCTGGGTGAAGTCCTCGACCTTGTTGGCAGCAGCCTTCAGGCGCAGCAGCTGCTTCGGGGAGAAGACGATCAGAGGCTTCCGGGGGCGAGCCACCGCCTGGCGGCGCAGCAGGTGGAAGTAGTTGGCGCCGTTGGAAGGCATGACCACGGTCATGTTCTCCTCAGCACACAGCTGCAGGAACCGCTCCGGACGTCCGGAGGAGTGGTCCGGGCCCTGGCCCTCGTAGCCGTGCGGCAGCAGCATGACCACCGAGGAGCGCTGACCCCACTTCTGCTCGGCCGAGGAGATGAACTCGTCAATGATGATCTGTGCACCGTTGACGAAGTCACCGAACTGGGCCTCCCACAGCACCAGTGCATTGGGGTTCTCCACGGAGTAGCCGTACTCGAAGCCCAGTGCGGCGTACTCGGAGAGCAGCGAGTCGTAGATGAAGAACCGGGCCTGATCCTCAGTCAGGTTCTTCAGGGGGTACCACTCGTCGCCGTTGACGCGGTCGTGGAAGACCGCGTGGCGCTGCACGAAGGTGCCGCGGCGGGAGTCCTGGCCGGACATGCGCACCTCGGTGCCCTCCATCAGCAGGGAGCCGAAGGCTGCGATCTCGGCGAAGCCCCAGTCGATGCCACCTTCGCGGGCCATCTTGGCGCGCTTCTCCAGCAGGGACTTCAGCTTCGGGTGAGGCGTGAAGCCCTCGGGGATGTTGGTGTGCACCTCGCCGATGTGGGCCAGTGCGTCCTCGGAAATGGCGGTGTCGTCCGCGGAGCGTGCCGGGGTCTCGTCCTCGTCGGCCGAAGCGGTGGGGGCAAGCTCCGAAGAGCCGGCACCGCCCGAAGCCTCCACGGTGGAGACCGGCTGGGTCTGGGCCGCGTGAGTCTCGGTGAAGACCCGCTCCAGACGCTGGCGGTAGTCCTGCAGCGCCTGATCCGCCTCTTCCTGGGTGATGTCGCCGCGTCCGACCAGCGCCTCGGTGTAGAGACGGCGCGTGGTGCGCTTGGCCTCCACCAGGTTGTACATCTTCGGCTGGGTCATCGACGGGTCGTCGCCCTCGTTGTGACCGCGGCGGCGGTAGCAGACCAGGTCGATGACGACGTCCTTGTTGAACCGCTGGCGGTACTGGAAGGCCAGGCGGCCCACACGGGCCACTGACTCCGGATCATCGGCGTTGACGTGGAAGACCGGGGCCTGGATGGCCTTGGCCATATCGGTCGAGTAGGTCATCGACCGTGCCGAGGAGGGAGCAGTGGTGAAGCCGACCTGGTTGTTGACGACCACGTGCACGGTGCCGCCGGTGCGGTAGCCGCGCAGCTGGGACATGTTCAGGGTCTCCGCCACCACGCCCTGGCCGGCGAAGGCTGCGTCACCGTGGATCAGCAGCGGCATCACCGAGAAGGAGTTCAGGCTGTCGTTGCCGGCGTCGATGCGGTCCTGCATCGCGCGGACCACGCCCTCCAGCACGGGGTTGACCGCCTCCAGGTGGGAGGGGTTCGCCGCGAGGTAGACGTTGGTGGAGTTGCCCTTGTCGGAGGTGAAGGCGCCCCGGGTGCCCAGGTGGTACTTCACGTCGCCGGAGCCCGTGCCGGCCTCGCGGCCCTCGAACTCGCGGAAGACCTGAGCGTAGGTCTTGCCGGCGATGTTGGTGAGCACGTTGAGGCGTCCGCGGTGGGCCATGCCGATTGCGACCTCGGCCAGACCCTCATCGGCGGCTTCGGAGAGGATGGTGTCCAGCAGCGGGATCAGGGACTCGCCGCCCTCCAGAGAGAAGCGCTTCTGACCCACGAACTTGGTCTGCAGGAAGGTCTCGAAGGCCTCTGCAGCGTTCAGGCGGCCCAGGATGCGGAACTGCTCGTCACGGGTGGGCTTGGAGTAGGGGTGCTCGATCTCGTTCTGGAACCACTCCCGCTCCTCGGGGGACTGCAGGTGCATGTACTCGATGCCGGTGTTGCGGCAGTAGGTATCTCGCAGCACGCCCAGGATGTTGCGCAGCGGCAGAGACTGCTTGCCGCCGAAGCCTCCGGTGGGCCATTCGCGGTCCAGGTCCCACAGGGTCAGCCCGTGGGTGGCGATGTCCAGGTCCGGGTGGGACCGCATGCGGTACTCCAGCGGGTCCACCGAGGCCATCAGGTGACCACGCACGCGGTAGGCGTGGATCAGCTGCTGGATACGGGCGACCTTGTTGATCTGCTCCTCAGGATTGACCTGAATGTCCGCAGACCAGTGAATGGGCTGGTAAGGGATCCGCAGAGCCTCGAAGATCTCTTCGTAGAAACCGTCCTTGCCGAGCAGCAGCTCGTGGATGGTCTTGAGGAACTCGCCGGAGCCTGCGCCCTGGATCACCCGGTGGTCGTAAGTGGAGGTCAGGGTGATGACCTTGGAGACCGCCAGGTTGTTCAGCGTCTTCTCGGAGGCACCCTGGAACTCGGCGGGGTACTCCAGCGCTCCGACACCCACGATGACGGCCTGGCCCTTGGACAGGCGCGGCACGGAGTGGACGGTGCCGATGCCGCCGGGGTTGGTCAGCGAGACGGTGGTGCCGGCGTAGTCGGCAGGAGTGAGCTTGTTGTCGCGGGCGCGCTTGACGACGTCGTCGTAAGCGCCCCACCACTCGGTGAAGTTCATCTCCTCGGCGCCCTTGATGTTCGGCACGACCAGTGCGCGGGTGCCGTCGGGACGCGGCATGTCAATGGCCAGACCGAAGTTCACGTGCGCCGGGGTGATCATGACCGGCTTGCCGTCCTTGACGTCATAGGTGACGTTCATGGAGGGGTGGGCGCGCAGCGCCTTGATCATCGCGTAGCCGATGAGGTGGGTGAAGGAGACCTTGCCGCCGCGGGTGCGCTTGAGGTGGTTGTTGATCACCGTACGGTTGTCGATGAGCAGCTTGGCGGGCACGGCGCGCACGGTGGTTGCGGTGGGAACCTCCAGGGAGGCGTCCATGTTCGCGGCGATCGCCTTGGAGATGCCGCGCAGGGGAGTGACCTCGTCCTCCTTCTGGCTGGTCTTGTCCTCGGGGGCGTCCGGCTTGGACGGCTCGGAGGGGATTGCCGTGCCGGCGTCAGCGGACTTGCGAGTCACCGGCTTCTTCGGCGCCACGGGCTTCTCGCCGCGGGGCTTCTGCGCGGCCTCGGGTTCAGCAGGCTTGGCGGTGGCCGGCGTGGTCTCGGCCTGAGGATCCTTCTGGTTGCCGGCGGACGGTGCGGACTCCTGCTGGGCGGGCTTCGATGCCTGAGCAGTGCCGTTGCTCTTCTGCGCGCTCTTCTGTGCACCCTTGGAGCTCTCGGCAGAGGCGCCGTTGCTGCCTGCCGCGCCATTGGGGGAGTCCGACTCGAGCTTCCGGAAGATGTCCGCCCACTTCCGGTCTACGGAGTCCGGATCTTCCTTGTACTTGTCATATATGTCGGCGACCAACCATTCGTTCCCGGGAAATTCCTCCGCAAGACGGCTGGACGTGAGTTCTGGCACTGTGAATACGCCTCTTCCATATGTGAGTCGGTGTGGCTTCTTTGTCACCTTCGGTCCAGCATAGTGACAATGGGTGCCCGGGTTCCAGCGTGACCGGTATCGTGTCAAGTGTGCGTTTCCTCAATGAGCCCGGTCACGAGCTGACCTATTCGGACGTTTTCCTTGTCCCCTCGCGCTCCGATGCGTCCTCACGCATGGAGGTTGACCTCTCCTGTGAGGACGGCACCGGTTCCACCACCCCGCTGGTCTCGGCGAATATGACGGCGGTGACCGGCCGCCGGATGGTTGAGACCATGGCCCGGCGGGGCGGACTGGGGGTGCTGCCCCAGGATGTCCCGGTGGAGATCATCCGCGAGGTGACTGCGTGGGTGAAGTCCCGGCATGCCGTGCTGGAGACCCCCCTGAAGGTCACGCCGTCGGACACTGTTCTGGATGTGCTGCATCTGCTGGACAAGCGCAGCCACGAACACGTCTGCGTCATCGATGAGGAGCGCCGGCTCGCGGGAGTCGTGGCGGCGGAAGACGCCGAGGGCGTGGATCGCTTCGCCTCGGTCGGTTCGGTCATGCGTATGCCGCAGCTGCAGTTCACAACCGAGGAGCTGGGGATCGACGACGACGGCGCCTACTTGAAATCCTCCGCCTCGCCGGATGAGGCCGGGCTGGACTCCGCGCTCGAGGAAGCCTATGAGTCCATGGATGCCGCCGCCGCGACCTACGCGCCCGTCACGGGAGCTGACGGACGCCTGGTCGGTGTGCTCACGGCCAAGGGGGCGCTGCGCTCAACCCTCTACCGCCCCAACGTCGATGCCGCGGGTCGGCTCAAGGTCGCCGCGGCAGTCGGAGTCAACGGCGACGTAGCCGCTAAGGCGGCGGCAGTGTTGGAGTCCGGGGTCGACGTCGTCGTGGTGGACACCGCCCACGGACACCAGGCCAAGATGCTGCAGGCCCTGTCCGCGGTGCGCGCCGCGGTGGAGTCCACCGGGCTCGTAGTCCCCGTTGTGGCCGGAAACGTGGTGACCGCTGCCGGAACACGCGAACTCATCGAAGCCGGAGCCGACATCGTCAAGGTGGGGGTGGGCCCGGGAGCTATGTGCACCACCCGCATGATGACTGCCGTGGGCCGTCCGCAGTTCTCCGCGGTGGCCGAGTGCGCCGCAGCCGCCCGCGAGCTGGGCGGCCACGTCTGGGCCGACGGCGGAGTCCGCTACCCGCGCGATGTGGCCCTGGCGCTGGCCGCGGGGGCTTCGCAGGTGATGATCGGCTCTTGGTTCGCCGGGACCTTTGAGTCCCCCGGTGACATGCTGACCACCGGTGACGGCCGGCGCTACAAGGAGAGCTACGGCATGGCCTCCTCCCGCGCGGTGCTGCACCGCACAGCTTCGGAGGGCGCATTCGTGCGAGCCCGCAAGGGGCTCTTCGAAGAGGGGATCTCGACCTCGAAGATGTACCTGGATCCCGACAAGCCCTCGGTGGAGGATCTGGTGGACAGCATCATCGCAGGAGTGCGCTCCTCCTTTACCTACGCCGGAGCGCGCACCCTGGCGGAGTTCCGCCAGCGTGCCGTAGTGGGCGTCCAGTCCGCCGCAGGGTACGAAGAGGGCAAGCCGCTGACCCAAGCCTGGTGAACTGGAGGGCGGCCGCCCACTGAGTTTGAGAACAGTTTGCAACAAAGCTAAGCTTGCCGGCATGCCATATGCCCTGACCTCCTCTGCATTCCCCACTCCGGCGGAGCAGACAGCCACTGCGGCGTCAAAGCTTCGGCGCCGCATGACCGCGGCGGGTGCCGCCGCAGCCCTGCTGGCGCTCACTGCCTGCGGGGGAGGAGCTCCGGAGGGCGAGGAGGGCACCGGGGCAGCTGGCGATGGTCAGGAGACCGATCTGACCGTGGTGACCTCCATTGACGTCTACGCGGACCTGGTGGACAGCATCGCCGAGGGCACCGTCGAGACGCATCCGATCGTGGACTCCACCGCGGTGGATCCGCATTCCTATGAGGCCAATGCGCGAGACCAGCTCGCGGTGCGCGATGCCGACGTCATCATCGCTAACGGCGGAGGCTACGACTCCTTCATCACTCTGCTGGCCTCCTCAGCAGACAAGGACGACGACGTCTACCAGCTGATTCCCGGGGAGAACTGGCACTCCCACGAGTTCGACGGCACCTACGAGAACGAGCACATCTGGTACGACCTGCAGCGTATGCAGGAGTTCGTCCTGGACTTCGCTGCGCATCTGGGTGAGCTCGCCCCGGAGAACGCCGAGTTCTACGAGGCCAATGCCGCCGAGCTTGCCGAGGAGATCGGTGCCCTGGCCGAGCGCAACCGAGCGCTTGAGACCGAGGGAATGAGCTACTTCGCCACGGAGGCGGTCTCCGGATTCCTGCTCGATGACGCCGGGTTCGAGAACCGTACACCGCTGGAGTTCCTCGCCGCCGTTGAGCACGGTGACGACGTCTCTCCGCGTCTCTACAATGAGGCCTTGGGGCTGACCGAGGAGATCGACCTCCTCAGCTACAACCCCCAGACTGAGACGCAGCAGTCGCAGCGGATTCGTCACGAGGCGGAGGACAATGACGTGGTGGTCGTCGAATTCACCGAGACCCTTCCGGACGATGCCGAGGGCTTCGTCGACTGGATGAGCGCTAATATCGACCTGCTCGAGGAGTCTCTGGCGGAGATCGATGCCTGAGCCTGTCATTCGTCTGCGCTCAGCGGAGGTCTCCTTCGGGCCGCGCACCCTCTGGAAAGACCTGGACCTGGACATTTCCGAGGGCGAGTTCATCGCCGTGCTGGGCCCCAACGGCGCCGGAAAATCCACCTTTCTGAAGGTTCTGCTGGGCCTGCAGCGGCTCACCGCCGGCCGCGCGGAGATTCTGGGCCGCCCGGTCAGCCGGGGATCCTCGCGCGTGGGCTACATCCCCCAGCAGCATGCGCTGCCACCGGAGACGCCGCTGCGTGCTCGGGACCTGGTGGCCCTGGGCATCGAGGGTCACCGGTTCGGCATTCCCTTCCGCTCTGCCCGCACCCGTGCGGTGGTCCAGGATCTGCTCGAACGCGTGGGCGCCTCCCGCTACGCCGACCAGCCCGTCGGCGTCCTCTCCGGGGGAGAGCAGCAGCGGCTGCGAGCCGCCCAAGCATTGGCTGGTTCGCCCGCTGCGCTGCTGTGCGATGAGCCCCTGCATTCTCTAGACCTTCATCATCAGCGGGCCATCGCCGATCTGATCAAGGATCAGGCCAGCGAGCACGGATCTGCGGTGGTCTTCGTTACCCACGAGATCAACCCGGTGATCGAGCACGTGGACCGGGTGCTGTACTTTGCCCGCGGACAGTACCGCATCGGCAGCGTGGAGGACGTGATGCGCACCGAGGTCCTTAGTGAGCTCTACGACTCTCCGGTCGAGGTGATTCGTCACAAGGGCCGGCTGCTGGTGATGGGAGACCACATCGAGGCGGGGCATGAGCACGATGCCTCCACAGGACACGGGCTCCCGTACGGCGTCGGGGAGATGGCACGATGACGACAACCGCAGTGCTGGGTCTGATCAGCCGGTTCCGCGACGCCTACACGCTGGAAGGGTACTGGGAGATCTTCCAGCTCGTCCAGAACTCCGTGCTGACCGCAGCCGTGCTGGGCCTGATGGGCGGCATCATCGGGGTGTTCATCTCGCTGCGACGGGCGGGCCTGGTGGTCCACGGCATCGCTGAGATCAGCTTCGCCGGTGCTGCACTGTTCCTGCTGCTGGGCTTCAACGTGGTGGCGGGATCCGCCGTCGGAGCAGTCGCGGCGGCAGCGCTGATCGGCGTCCTGAGCATCAAAGACCGCGAAGTCAGCGCCGTGACCGCTGTCCTGATGCCCTTCGGAATGGGGCTGGGCATTCTGTTCCTGTCCCTGTACCAGGGCCGCAGCGCCAACCAGTTCGGGCTGCTGACCGGTCAGATCGTGGGCGTGGACGATGTCCAGACCCGCACGCTGGTGAGCGTCGCGGTCCTGATCTCCGTGGTGCTGGTGCTGATCTGGCGGCCGCTGCTGTTCTCCTCCGTCGATCCGGATCTGGCCGCTGCGCGAGGGGTGCGGGTCTCTACGCTGTCCATCGTCTTCATGGTGCTGCTGGGCCTGGCTGTAGCCATGAGCGTGCAGGTGGTGGGGGCGCTGCTGGTGCTCTCTCTCCTGGTGGTGCCCGCGGCCGCGGCGCTGAAGGTCAGCCACCGTCCGCTGACGGTGGTGCTGCTGTCCATGGCGTTCGGCGTCTTCAGTGCGGTGGCAGGCATCATGATCGCGATTATGGGGACAATCCCCATCAGCCCCTACATCACCACCATCAGCTTCCTGATCTACCTGGTGTGTCTGTTCATCGGCCGCGGCAGGCATATGAAGCGGCAGAAAGAGGTCGCGGCGCTCATGCGAGAGGCGGAAACGGCCTAAAGCAGGGCTGGTGCCCGCCCGACAGTGCTAGGACGAGGCGGCTGCGCAGTTGTTGCAGGTGCCGAAGATCTCCAGCGTGTGCCGAACCTCGCTGAAGTTGTGCTTGGCGGCGAGCTCCTCCGCCCAGGACTCCACATCCGGGGCCTCAAACTCCACCGTCAGCCCGCAGGAGCGGCATACGAGGTGGTGATGGTGCTCATCGCGCTCGCACAGCCGGAAGATCGCTTCGCCGTCGTCGGGTCGCAGGACATCCAGCAGACCCTCCTCCTGGTGGGACTGAAGGACCCGGTAAACGGTGGCCAAAGAGACCTTCTCGCCGCGGTCGCTGAGCAGGCGATGAAGGTCCTGCGCGGAGACGAAATCGTCCAGGGAGTTCAGGGCAGCCCAGACTGCGCGCTTCTGCCGGGTGGACCGGCCGCGCACCGGGGGAGTCGAAGAGGTCTCGTTCATGCTCGAACAAGCCTAACAGCCTTCTGATCACTGGCCTCGATGTCCTACAGTGGCACCATGAGCACCGTATTCACCAAGGTCATCAGTGGCGAGTTTCCGGGCAGGTTCATCTGGGAGGACGAGAAGTGCGTGGGGTTCCTCTCCATCGCCCCGATCGCCTACGGGCATACGCTGGTGGTGCCGCGGCAGGAGATCGATCAGTGGGTCGAGGCCGACCCTGAGCTCCTCGCTCATCTGAGCCGCGTAGCCCAGCGGATCGGCAAGGCCCAGGTGGAGGCTTTCGGGTCCCAGCGCGCAGGCCTGGCTGTGGCCGGCTACGAGGTGCCACATCTGCACCTTCACGTGTGGCCCTCAAACTCCATGGAAGACTTCGACTTCTCCCGGGCCATGGACAACCCCGACGAGGTGCGGATGGATGAGGCAGCGGAGAAGCTGCGTGTGGCGCTGCGGCTGATGGGGGAGTCTGAGCACGTTCCCGCTGAAGAGGACTAGCTCACCCCGGCACGCTCACGATCAGCTGCGGGCGGCTCGCTCTGAGCCGCTCGTTCGGTGATGGATTTTTGCGCTTTCCCGGCAGTCTCAGAGACCAATATGAAGTCAAACTCCATCACCGAACGGTCAAACCTGTCCTGGAAACTAAGAGGCCCGGTCTGAACAGGAGAAATCCTGTTCAGACCGGGCCTCTTACCCTGTGCGCGAGGGGGGACTTGAACCCCCACGCCCGTGAAGGCACTGGCACCTGAAGCCAGCGCGTCTACCTATTCCGCCACTCGCGCATCTTCTGTTGTGTGCCGTTTCCGGTGGTGTTTCTGTCGAAAACAGCGAGAACAACTGTAACCCGGACTTCGGGGATTCGCCAAATCGGCTCTCTCGATAGACTCGTGGCGATATGCCTACCCAGACGCGCACCGTGCGGGAGTACACCCCCGAGACCCTAAACTACCCCGAGCATCTGCCTGTGACGGGGGAGCGGGAGACTATCCTGCAGGCCCTGCGCGAGCACCAGGTGGTCGTCGTCGCGGGTGAGACGGGATCCGGCAAGACCACACAGCTGCCCAAAATGCTGCTGGAGATGGGGCTGGCCGAGCAGGGCCTGATCGGCCACACACAACCCCGACGGCTGGCGGCCCGCACCGTGGCGGAACGCCTGGCCGAGGAACTGGACACCCAGATCGGCGAGACTGTGGGCTACCAGGTCAGGTTCACCGCGGAGGTGGGCAAGGACACCGCGGTGAAGCTCATGACCGATGGCATCCTGCTGGCCGAGATCCAGCGCGATCCGCTGCTGAAGAAGTACTCGGCCATCGTGATCGATGAAGCCCACGAACGCAGCCTGAACATCGATGTCATCCTCGGCTACCTCAAGCGCATCCTGCCCAAGCGGCCCGATCTGAAGGTTGTGGTCACCTCCGCGACGATCGATCCGGAGCGCTTTGCCGAGCACTTCGGCGCCGACACCGAGACGCCGGCGCCCATCATCGAAGTCTCCGGGCGCACCTACCCCGTAGAGATCCGCTACCGCCCGGTCCAGGACCTCGAGACCGACCCCGAAGGTGAGGATCCCGAGGAGCGGGACCTCCTGGACGCCGTATCCGACGCCGTGCTGGAACTGGCGGAAGAGCCAGACGGCGACATTCTGATCTTCTTCCCCGGGGAGCGGGAGATTCGGGACGCCGCTGAGGCGCTCACTGAGACCGTCAAACGCCACCGCAGACTCGCGCACTCGGAGGTGCTGCCGCTCTTCGGCCGGCTCTCCCTGCAGGAGCAGAAACGAGTCTTCACCCCCGGGGGACGGCGACGGATCGTCCTGGCGACCAACGTCGCCGAAACCTCGCTGACCGTCCCGGGCATCAAGTATGTGATCGACACCGGCACCGCCCGCATCTCCCGGTACTCGACACGCACCAAGGTCCAGCGCCTGCCGATTGAACCCATCAGCCAGGCCAGCGCCAATCAGCGCGCCGGACGCTGCGGGCGCACCTCCGACGGCATCTGCATCCGCCTCTACAGCGAAGAAGACTTCTCCTCCCGGCCGGAGTTCACCGACCCGGAGATCCTGCGTACCTCCTTGGCCAGCGTGCTGCTGCAGATGTCGTCCATGGGCATCACGAAGTCTCCCGAGGACCTGCTGGAATTTCCGTTCGTCGAGAAGCCCGAGGCGAAGGCCGTCACTGATGCGGTGCGGCTGCTCACCGAGCTCGGCGCCCTGGAGGCCCGGGGACGCACCGCCCGCGTCACCACCATCGGCAGGTCCCTGGCGCAGCTGCCGGTGGATCCCCGTCTGGGGCGGATGATGGTGGAGGCGGCCCGGCGCGAATGCCTCACAGAGGTCACCGTGCTCGTCGCGGGGATGTCGATCCAGGACGTGCGTGAGCGTCCCACCGACGTCCGTGATGAGGCAGACGCGCTGCACCGCCGTTTCGCCGACGACCGTTCGGATTTCTCCGCGATGCTGAATCTGTGGGGTTATATCCAGGAGCAGCAGCGCGAGCTGTCCTCCAGTCAGTTCCGTAAGCTCTGCAGGCGCGAGCATCTGAATTGGCTGCGTATCCGTGAATGGCAGGACCTGGTGACCCAGCTCGGCGAGCTCGCCCAGCAGGCCAAGTTGGCCCAGGGCCGCATCAAGCCCCATCACGCCACGGAGCCCGTGGCCAAGCACGACGCCGTCCATCAGTCGCTGCTGGCCGGGCTGCTCAGCCACATCGGCCTCTACACACCCCGTACGCGCGATTATCAGGGCGCCCGCGGCGCCCGCTTCGCGATCTTCCCCGGCTCAGGGCTGTTCAAGAAGAACCACGACCTCGTCATGGCAGCGGAGCTCGTGGAGACCTCGCGGCTGTGGGCCCGCACCGCGGCTGCGATCGACCCGGCATGGGCCGAAGAGCTGGGCGGACACCTCCTCAAACGCACCTACTCGGAGCCGACGTGGAGCTCCAAGAAGGGCGCGGTCGTTGCCACCGAACGTCTGACCCTCTTCGGGGTGCCGATCGTGGCCGATCGGCAGATTCTTTTCGGTCGAGTGGATCCTGCTCATGCGCGCGAGGAGTTCATCCGCCGTGCCCTCATCGAGGGAGACTGGAACACCCGCCACCACTTCGACAAGCGCAATCGCCAGCGCTTTGCGGAGGTCGAGGAGCTTCAGGAACGCACCCGCCGCCAGGACCTGCTGGCCTCCGACTCGCAATTGATGGCCTTCTTCGACGAGCGCCTGCCGGCAAGCATCACCTCCCAGCGCGCATTCGACGCTTGGTGGAAGAAGCAGCGTCATGACACCCCGGAGCTGCTGGACCTGCCCGAGTCCACCCTTATGGCGCCCGCCGCCGAGCAGGTGGATCTGGACGCCTTCCCCGAGGCGTTCGACCACGACGGCTTGGCTCTGGACCTCACTTACGCCTACGAGGCCGGCGTGACGGTCCGGGTGCCGGTGCTGTTCCTCAATCAGCTCCAGCCCCACCGGTTCGAATGGTTCATCCCGGGGCGACGCACCGAGATGCTCACAGCACTCATTCGCTCCATGCCCAAGCAGCTGCGCAAGAACTTTGTGCCGGCCCCGGATGTGGCGGCCCAGGCGCGCGAGCAGCTGGAAGCAGACTACGACGCCGGCGTCTCACCGTTCCGGCCTGCCCTGGCCCAGGTGCTGCGACGCCTCAAAGGTGTGATCGTGGAGCCGGAGGTGTTCGACTTCGGGGCCCTGCCGGATCACCTGCGGTTCAGTTTTGCCGTGGTGTCCGAGCGCGGTCGCATCCTCGACACCAGCTTCGACCTCGTCGAGCTGCAGGTCCGGTTCTCCCGGGAGAACCGAGAGGCCATCGGGCGTTCGGTCACCGGTGCCGGGTCCGAAACGCCCCGTCCGGGCACTGTCCCGGCGAAGGGGAGCTCCTCCGACTCGCCCGCGGCGCCGGCCGGGAAGAACGAGCACCACCGCGGAGGCGCGGAAGTGGACACAGCCGTGCGAAATCAGACTCGCTGGAGCTTCGGGGACATCCCCGCCACTATCAGTCGCCAGGTCGCCGGGCGAGAAGTCATTGGCTATCCCGCGCTCACCGCGGATGATTCGGGGGTGCGGCTGACGGTGGCCCAGTCGGAGGCGGAGCAGCGACGAACCCACCGTGCCGGCGTCGTCGCGCTGCTGCGAGCCGTGCTGCCCTCACCGCAGCGGTACGTGGTGGATCACCTCAGCAATCGAGAGCGGCTGGCCTTCGGGCAGTTCGGCGAGGTGGAGGCCATTGTGGCCGAGGCGACGACGGCATCCCTGGACCACCTGGTGCCTGAGCAACTGCCGTTCACCGCCGCAGCCTTCGAGACTGCTGCCCGGCATGCGCGCGCCGAGCTGATCGAAACCGTGCTGAAGCTCACGGATACTCTGGCCCAAATCCTCACGCTCAACACGGAAGTCCGAGCCCGCCTGCAGTCCAGCCGCTCAGCTGCGCTGAAACCCGCGGTGTCGGACATGCAGGCCCAGATCGACCACCTGGTCTACACGGGGTTCATCACGAGCACCGGCTATGCCCAGCTGCAGCACATGCCGCGGTACCTCAAGGCCATGCTGGTGCGTCTTGACCGTCTCGAGGCAGGGCAGTCACTGCCGAAGGACACCACCGATATGCAGCAGGTCCAGGAGTTGGAGGATGAGTTCGACGCCGCCGTCGACGCCGTGCCCGAGCAGCTTCCCGTGCCCGGCGAGCTGACTGCGGTGAAGTGGATGATCGAGGAGCTGCGGGTCAATCTCTTCGCTCAAGCACTGGGCACCGCTCAGACGGTGAGCGCCAAGCGGATCCGGAGAGCGATCAAACAGGCCGGCCGCTGATCCCTCAGTGAGTCTGCGGCCGGCCTGCCGGAGGGGACTAGTTGTAGTTCCTCGACACGTTGTGAACAGTCCGTGACGTGAGCGGAGACCTCCGATA